>JBDREA010000081.1:0-9219 GCA_043820265.1 Candidatus Altarchaeota archaeon
CGGTGAACATCCCGGTGGAGGAGACAGAAAAACGTTTTCAGCCGTTTAGGGTTCTCTTCGTATTTGCCTTAACCAATCTCCTATTGGCATATGTCATGTTAACCTATCCTTTTTATAATCAGGGGAGCAGCTACAAGAAGATTAGATAGTGTGATTTCTGAGTGATGACTTGAGTGATGTGTTATTCTCTTTATTGATTTAGTCTCTTTTTTACGGGCTGCGAAATCACATCAAGTACGATTGAAAAGAAGATTAGTTGTAGTCCCAGGATGCCTAAAAGCATTGAAAGCACAGACAAACCCACGCGGGGATACTGGGTGGTAAGATTACCCTGGTACCAATCTGATAGGAGTACCCACCCAAAAATAACTCCGATAAAAAAAGTTAGCATTCCAACCAAAAAAATAGAGCGTAAGAATGTGTTGTTGATGATTATTTTGAACCATGACTTGCTTTTTCTGACGCCCTCAAGAAACAGGTGCACTTCCAATACTATTCCAAAAAATGCCAGGTTAATCCCGGCTATAATAAGAAAACTGCTCAACACCGCTGAATGAGGGTGTACAAAGTAGAAGTTGTTCACCACATATGTGTACAAAAGGAAGAGGGCTAAGAGGAGCCCGCTCCCGGATAGAAGGATGCATGTGTTCAAAAACAAGAAAAGCGGGTTGTAGTATCGAAGAAGGGTGAGCATATGTCGCCCAATCATTACTCCGTCATTCAGCGGTTTAAGCTTGGTCTCTCCTTGTCGCTCCCGGTATTCTATCGGGATATCGATTTCTGAAAGCCCGATGCTGGCAACCTTGATAGACATCTCAGTTTCCAATTCGAATCCTTCTGATTGTAGGTTGATTGTCTCAAATACGCTCCTCCTGAACCCCCTAAGACCGCTTAGTGGATCAGACGTCTTAGAGCCGAAGAGACTTCGTAAAAGAACCATAATGGAAAAATTTCCAATCTTGTTAAGAGTTGTCATTCCCTTAATGTGCCCCTTGAAACGGGAACCCACCACAGAGTCATACCCCCCTTTCAAAAGACCGACAATTTCAGGAATTGATTCAATGGGATAGGTGTTATCGGCATCCACCATCACAATATAGTTACCGCTCGAGGCAGCGAAGCCGGTTCGAAAAGCCTCGGCCTTGCCCCTGTTTTTCTCGTGGACGAGAAGTTTAACGTCATAGCCTTGGGTTTTGTCTTTGGTAGAGTCTGTGCTGCCATCATCAACGACAATGACTTCTGAGTCTTTGAGCTTAAGATCCTTTATTCGCTCAAGCACTAAAGGCAACCCGCACTCCTCGTTGTAGGCCGGAATGATTATCGACAAATCCGTCATTTTTAATCTTGACATTATTTAATTGTCCGGCAAGAGTTTTATTTGACTGAAAAATACTCAGACCCAAAAAAGAAGAATTATAGGTATACGATATGCAATGACCCAACCAACAAAATCAAAAAATGGGATTCGGTATTCCGTCATAATCCCCGTCTATAACTCATCTCGGGTCATCGAAAAATGCATGTCTTCAATTCATGAATTGGATTATTCAAATAGAGATTTTGAAGTGATAGTTGTAGATGATTGCTCAACTGATGACAGCGTAAAATTGGCAAAAAAACACGAAGCCGTAGTCATTAAACAGAAGAAAAACGCAGGTCCCGGAGCTGCAAGAAATGCCGGGGCAAAGGTTGCCCGGGGTAGTATTCTTATGTTTGTTGACGCAGACGTTGCCATTTCATCTGATAGCCTAAAAAGAATAGATGAGATTTTAAAAACCAATAAGGACCGCATGCTTGCAGGCGTCATGGGCATCTGCTCACCACATCACCCCTTAAGCGAGACACCAAGCCGCATCTACAACTATTTTTTTCACACCATACACGCCATTTCCCCGAAGAAGATGGGTTATCCGAACACGTCCCTTCTTGCCGTAAAAAAGGGGGCTTTTGATTCTGTGGGAGGATTTCATCCAAGTCTGAGGATCTGCGAAGACAACGAACTAGGTTTTAGGCTTTCAACCAAAGGATTCCACTTTTTAATCGACAAGGGGCTCCAATTCACGCACCTGAAAAAGATGGGGTGGTGGTCTGCCGTAATCACTCCGTTCAAAAACAGCCTCAATAGGGTAAAGTTCCCCCTCATTTCCAATGGGAAAAATGAAGGGCTTAAGTCTAACACCCGTTATTTCTATGTTAATGGTATTCTTTCCGTCTTGATTGTCTTGTCCCTTATTCTAACCCCTATAATAACGTTCATCCCATTTTTTGTGCTATGCCTAATTTTTTTTGCATACAACAGATATTTCCTCTACACAGTTATCAGGTACGAGAGGAATCCTGTATTCCTCGTGAAATCAGTCCTCTACCTGTACTCCTATGTGTTTTTCGCTGCGGTCGGGGGAGTTTTTGGTGTGATGAAATGGAGGATCAAGGACTGGTTAACCCCCGTATTTTCCCCCATAAAGCTGATATTGCTTGGCTACACACGAAAATATGGCTCAAAGCAACCTATAAGCCTTACCTACTTTGTGACGGCGGCCTGCAACGCCCGCTGCAGGATGTGCTTTTACTGGAAGAACATCAAAAAAGTCGACCGAAAAAATGAGCTGACTTTAGGGGAGGTCAGATCGATCGCATCAAGCATGGATTCCTTTCAGATACTTATGCTATCCGGAGGTGAACCCTTCCTGCGCGATGATTTGGCTGAAATTGTCGAGGCATTCTACAGATTCAACGCAATTGAAACAATCTCCATACCTACAAACGCCCTACAACCAGAGGTGATTGAAGAGGTTGTTAGAGAGATTCTTTTTCTTTGTCCTGGACTTGAAGTTAGAATCAGTTTATCCCTTGACGGGATTGGAAAACTGCACGACGAAATCCGGGGGGTTCCGGGAGCGTATTCCAAGGTGATGGAAACCAAACATCGTCTTGAAAAAATACGCCAAACAAACCCGAACCTAAAATTATACACTGCGTTTACGCTCTCATCGTATAACCAGAACGAACTGGGGAAATTCGTGGACTACGCCATTTCTGATGGGGGATTCGATGACGCAGTAATAGTCCTTGCCAGGGGAAACACGAGGGAGGAGAAGGCGAAAGACGTTGATATAAACAGGTACCTGAACGCAACAGAAAAGTTGACCAACCACTTCTTGAAAGGCGGCATAATTAAAGCGATGATGGCTTCGCACAGACTGCTTTCAAAGGACACAATAGCGGCAGTTTATCGCGGCGAAAGTGGCATAACCCCCTGCTACGGAGGAATGTTGAATGCTGTATTGGCAGAAGACGGTTCAGTTTATCCCTGTGAAATGCTTAATAAAAAGTTAGGCAATCTCAGAGCTTCAAAATACGATTTTAAAAGCATATGGAGCGGGAAGAAAGCCCGGGAAATCCGTAGATGGATAGCGGATTCAAAGTGCACTTGCACCCACGAATGCAACATTCCCTTCAACATAATCTTCAATTATAGGCAGGCGGTCAGAAGCGTCTTTAGGCTTTTCAGATAACATCTATTAAAGTATCTGGTAGTGGTCGTCGTTTAATGGAAGTGGCCCATCCAAAGGGTCGTATTCAACCAGTTTATTGGATTCTGGGTAGGTGGATATAATAATCGGGTATTTTTTTGGATCAAGCTTCTTGAGCTCCTCGCGGACGCCCCCAACGATTTGTGGGTAGTGCTCTCCGAAGTTGTATGTTGTGGTTGTGTGAACAAGAACTGGTATACCATCAGGATAATGTGCTTGTATCTCTTCTGAATCCACCAGATGTAGGGGGAGGACGGTGGAGTTCAAGTAGTAGCTCATCTCGATCCATCTGCCGCTAATCACCAGATACCCGCCTGAAACATTCTGAAAAAAGACACCCATAGGAGTGGCTTTTTCTTTCAATGAGATGGCAGACATAACGGATGATTGCACATCGCATGAAGGCTGGACTGATATAGAAAACGTATTGACTAGAAGAGCTACAGCTAATATCGCCATGAGAGTGGCAACCTGATGGATTGAGGCTTTGGATTCATCATTGAATCTTGAAAGATTCCGTGGGAAAAGTCTCTCAACCAATAGCAAGAAGCCCACAGCAGCGAATAGATAAATTGCTGGGAGAGTTGGAAGCAGGAATCGCATTTCTAGATAGTAATGGCTGGCAAAAAAAACTATGTAGGCGAGTATCCATAAGAGAAAGAACATTGAAGAGAATACCCTCATTGTTTTTTTGGCTCTTTGAAATCCGATGATGGCAAGCAGGCCCGCAAATAGAAAGAAGCCGGGAATGTATCTGGTATCGAAAATGCTCGGGGTGAATATTAATCTCACAAAGTAACGTATGAGGTTTGGCGTTTCTGAGCTGCCCGGGGCACTCGAGGTCAAGGCATGCCTCCAACTCAGCATATTATCAAGGTGGGGAAAATATGGATTCACAGCGACTGTGCTCGGCCACCAAAAATCGATGCGCTTTGTTTCAAACATCCTTATTGACGGATAGACAAGGGAGAGGGAAACGCCAATCAAGAGGATTATCGTGAGGGTTTTTCGTTGCGTGGTATCTTTTCCGAGAGATTTTAAAAGCCAAAGTGCACAGAGGGGTATGAATAAGAGAAAATTTGTGAACCGCATCAAAATACTGAAGGCAAGGCCGATTCCCGAAATTACCGCGAACAATTTGCTTTTGGACTTCAGGCTTTTAACAAGAGCAACCAATGTGAGAAGAACAAAAAAAAGGCTGGGGATGTCGCTCATCGCTACAGAGCCGGTGCAAATGTGCACAGGAGTCAGTGCCAGCATAAACGCAGCTATGACCCCTGTTTTTTCGTTAAACACCTCTTTTCCTAATAAGTAGAGAAGGGGGATGGAGAGTGTGCCCAGATATAGGCTTATAAGATTTGCTAGCTGGCCGTGTACGCCAAATAAGTAAAATGATGCGGCAATCAAAAGAGGGTATCCGGGAAAATATACTGGTGTGATTTTCCCAAACCCCCACGGCTCAAGATAGGATCCTTCAAAAAAAAGGGTTTTAGCAGCCAGAAGGTAGTGAAAGCTATCTGAATCAATGAGTACCATATGGCTTAACCGAATGACTCTGATGTAGAAGCCTAATAGAGTTATAAAAGCCAAAACAAGAAGATACGGAAGTCCGGGATAGATTTTATTGAGTTTCTGTAAAAATGATCTAAAATAATCTTCGGCCAGCCTGAAGTTTTTTTTAGACCATTCGAATTTAAGAAGGATAAGTGATAGAACGACAAAGGCTATGCCGAGAATGTAGATATACTGGGGCGTTAGGTATAGTACATCCACAATCAGGTTTGCGGTGTTATTGCTGATTATGCCTCGATAAAACGATAAATCCACAGAGATGAAAGTTGCTACTGGCCGAAGCCAACTTGGTTCCATAAATAAGCCAATTAAAAAAAACAATACACCCACCAATAGTAGCGCATTGTGGCTGACTTTCATTTCATTTTACCTCTGATCCGAAATTGGGTTATGGGAACATAGTCTCCTAGCTCAAATTAGATCTTTGATCCGATAGTAGTTGAAAGCGTCTTCAACCGCTGTCTCAAAGATCTTCTTTGGATCCCATCCTAGCTCTCTTTTTGCCTTTGATGAGTCGTAGTATTTGAAGCTGTATGTTTCTTTTAGGATCTGCGGCGTCATGATCGCTGGTGGAGAGCCCATTAAGCTTTTGATTTCTGAAAATGCCGTCACACCAGCTAAGGCAAATGGATAGGTGAATCTGGGGAGAACGTATTTGACTGGTTTTGCGCCCACAACTGAAGCGATTCGATTGAATAATTCAAGGTAAGTCAAATTTTCTGCTGCGAGAATGTAGCTTTCTCCGTCTCGGCCTTTTTTCATAGCAAGTATATGCCCTTCAACGACATCACCGATCGAAACAGTCGTGGTCCCGCCTGGCGGGGCGAAATGAACCCCACCAAATGTAATCCTCTTGATCAATCCTCCGCTCACGAGCTTTTGGTCTCCTGCCCCATACACTGTCGCAGGATTCACGATAACGGCAGAAAGACCTTCATCAATCTGCTTTCTTACCTCTGCTTCCCCTAGGTTTTTCGTGTAGGCATAAGGAGAGGATTCGGTTAGATGGGGCCTGCTTGTCTCATTGAGTAGTGCCTTGGCATTCTTTGAATAACCGAACACGGCGCACGCACTTGTGTATACGAGGCGTTTAACGCCTGCTTTCCTTGCGGCTTCGGCAACGTTTCTTGTTCCTTTGACATTTACTTTATATAGGTTGTTGTAGTCTGCTTGATTGAACGATACCTTCGCTGCAAGATGATACACTTGACTGCAACCAGAGATCGCGTTCTCAACTGACTTTTTATCGCAGACATCCCCGTAACGCCACTCAACATCCTGGCTTTCCAGCATCGGGTGGGGGGACTGTCCCGGTCGGCTGAATGCAATGACTTCATTTCCTTTTTTTAGCAGGAGGGATGTGAGGTTTGCTCCAATGAAACCGTTCGCACCAGTGACCAAAATCTTTTCGCTCATTTCCTCCTCTTCTTAATCTCTCTTTTCGGCAACGATTAGTAGTTCTGTCCCGATTTTTTGGGGAGAAGCCAGTTCAATGAGTGCGAGAGGCATATATAGGATATTTGCAACGATCACGTATGAAAGGGATAAAATAGTGTTTTTTTGTGTTTCAACAGTCATCTGGCATTCCCGGACTTTCTTGTCACCATACTTCCACAATGCAATCTTTGCCACAGCCATCCCCACCAAACCCGCGATGGGGGACTGGATTCTCCTGATAAAATTGATCTTGTATCCGCAAGCATCCAATTGAGAGGATACCATGTCCTCGTCATAGAGCCTTAGGTGGCCGTGCTCCTCTTTTTTCATACTTAAAAAGTCATAGACTTTTTGCATGTTCTTGTGGGGAACAGTAATGATTAAGGAACCACCTAGGGACAATACCTTATGTATTTCTGTTAAAGCTTTTCCAGGTTCATCAAGATGCTCTAGCACGTCGGTCAGTAAGACTATCTCAAATGAACCAGGTCTGAAAGGTAAATTGATGGCATCAGCTGCCCCGAATTTTTTCCCGATTTCCATCGTTGCCTGCTCCACGAGTGTCTTCTCCGCGTCTATGCCAAAAGCCTTACCGCCGGATACGAGCACATCTTTGGAGTATATGCCCACTCCACATCCGCAATCTAAAACCTTCTTGCCTTTCGCCTCAATCGCTCGTCTGACCCATCGCCTTCTAATCCTCGTGTCAACCGAAGCTTCGGCTAAAGAAAACGCATTCATTTGGCTTTGGACTCCCCCTCTTCAAGGAAGCCTATCGGGGCGGGCTTGCTGCCGTACTTTTCAATAGGAGTTAGATGTTCATCGATGAATCTCATGTCCTCTTCCGCCAGACAAACTGGATGATATTTCTTAAAGACGTCGAGTTTGAGGCCTCTCTCCCAGATTGATCTGAGAGGTTCCTCTAAGACGTTTCCAATGGATGCATGGATGTAGGGGCAGGGCAAGACGTCACCATAGCAACTTATGTAAATAGACTCCTTCATCGCCCCGCAACCGTAGTGCAGGTAATTTGCATCCAGGTCACGACGGATGTGTGGATTTTTCTCCATCAAGGCTTTTAGCGTTTTCTGGTCTTCTATATCAAGCATTGAACTGAAGTTGCCGACCCACCTTCCGACTGGAGCAGGCAATAACACGTTAATCTTGATGCCTTTCTTTCTTGTATAATCGACCAGGCCCCTGAATCCTGACTCATTTATGTTTTGATGGGAGACCATGGTGTTGATGCAAACTGATAGGCCCTGCGCCAACGCATTGTCAATCGTATCGATTGCCTTTTGATGTGTTCCTATGGCCCCCCTAAAGGAATCATGCTCTTTTGGAAGGGATGAATCCAAACTTACTGTCAGGATGTCGACTCCAAGTTTCTTAATCTTCTTTATTCGCCCCACATCAAGCGTAGTTGCATTCGTGGTTATTGATACAAGGGACCGGCTTGGAGAAATCGCCTTGATCAGATCTTCCAGTTCGGGAAGAATCGTGGGTTCTCCTCCTTGAAAGGCGAAATGTATTGCTCCAAGTTTGCGGGCTTCTTTTGCAACCCGCCCATAATCATTAAGTGTCATCTTCGGTCTGGATTCGTCTTCCAGATCGGATGCAAAGCAGTGCTCGCATTTGAGGTTGCACTTGTAGGTCGGGGCAAAGTCGACTGACCGGATCAAGGGGCCAAGCCCCGTTAGCAAACGAAGATAGTTGTATGCTAGCCTGACAATTAGAATGGGTTTATTCAGTCGCAGACCATATCTGAGGCTAAGCCAGTACCTGCTATAGAATCTCCCCCAGTTCAACGAAAAGGCCATCTTGATGCTTTCCTTAGTTTGACGCCATCAGGTTTTGGACAATAGAGAAAATCCAGTTTTTCTTGATTCTCGGAATAAGGGTAGGTTATATCAAAAATTTTTGGGCACACTTTGACTTTGTCTGACGTAATCTCAAATCTTTGCCCTACGACATGGCCGAATCTGCATTTTCCCCTGACTTGAAAAACCTCTAGGACTATGTTGTCTTTCGGCTTTTTTATCTTTACCACCATGTTCTCCTCATGGCTTGGGCATTGGACTATCACACCGTCGCCTTTTCTCACCCAACGCATCCATCCATGATTCATCATTGTGTGAATGTAGGGGATTGCGACGTGGTAGGCGTGGGCGCACATGTCAACGGGCACCATATCCTTTGTTGAGAACTTGTCGCCTTTCTTATGGCCGAAGGGACAGCTTGTCTCTACGTCGTTTACCTTGATGTTGAGCTGGGGTTGGGAGCAGTTGAAACAGTTTTTCATTTTGAAATCACCTGCTTCAAGGTGAGATAGACTCCTCTTCCAAGGCCCCTAATGGAGCTTAGGTAATTCCATTCCGCACAATTGGCTTCATAACATGAGATGCAGGGCATTTGCGCGAAATTCTCCCAGGCTTCCTCAAAGCCGACTTCGAGGACGCTCTTTGGGTTGAATTCTACTTTATCTCCCAGTTTGTAAAACGTCATGCAAGGGTATACCTTTCCGTCTGAATCTATATAGCAAAAGCTCCGGCCATATAGGCACTCGTCTTTGAGGTAACTGGCGTTCTTTAAATCTTTTTTGTATACAATTTCTTCGTTTGGCAGAGGATAATCTATCATGTAGTCCAGGCTTCGATGGGATGCGAGAACAGGGTAT
>JBDREA010000082.1:0-4166 GCA_043820265.1 Candidatus Altarchaeota archaeon
AAAAACCACCCAAAGGTTGCAAGAAATCATAAAAAAACTTAAAATAGAAGAAAAAGATGCCTGACGACGAGGAAAAAGATAAAGAGAAGGCCAGCCTCGAAGAAATCAAGAGGCAGTGGGAAAAGAAACTCAAAGATCTTGAAGAGCGTGAGCACCAACTCATAAAGTTCGATGACATGCTTAAAAAAAGAGAGGAGGAATGGAAGAGCAGAATCGATAAGGAAGAAATAAGACTTACAGAGGAGCATGATAGAAGAGAGGCTGAACTCAGTAAGCGTGAAAGAGAACTCGACGAAGATATAATCAGCGACGAGGAGACTCTCCAATCACCAGAGCAAAAAGAGCTATTAGAAATAAAAAAGCGTATGGAAGAAAAGGAACAAGATTTAAAACAAAGACAAGAACAGTTAAGCCAACAAAAACAGGGATTAGAGATCGGTGAAGTCAAGCAGACCGAACAGACATACGCTAAACTTAAAAAAGAGATGGAAGGCTTAGGAGACGATGCAATAGTCCTTGTCTCTTGCAGAGCAGAAAGTCACATGAGGATGATCCTAGCTCTTCTCGCGATCGTTTTAAATGAGAAAAGCCAGGGCGGGGTGTACATTAGTGTTTCAAGACCTTTCCGCTACATTTTGAACAACCTTGAAGAAAACGACATCGAAATCGAAGATTTATTCGCCATTGACTGCGTTAGCCGTATGGCTGGAAAAGTAAGCGAAAAAATGGATACTGTTGCATATGTGGAAAATCCATCTTCGCTTGAAGAAATCAGCATGTACATGGACAGGATGTTGATGAAGGTAGGTTCCGGAAAGAAATTCATATTGTTGGATTCGCTTTCGAGCATCCTAATATACAACAACCAGAAATCTGTGAAGGAATTCACCCACTTCATCATTAATAAGATGCGTCTGGAGGGGCTTGGAGGTTTCATCCTGACCCAAGAGAAGAAGGAAGCGCAAGACCTCATACAAACCATCCAGCCACTCTTGGATAAAGAAATCCATCTTTAGATTATGAAGCCTCTTCGTTCAGATTTTCAGCTACCCTCTGGTTTTTTCCCGGAAGAATTAAACAGGTTGATTAATACAATTAAAACCGACGAAGAATTTGATAGTTTAAAACTTAGGGAAAGATTTCTTGAGAAAGGACATGAGATAAGGCGACTTCCATCTCCGAAAACAAGAGAGTCCTCATTTCTTGCCGTTGATTCGTCAAGTTCTGTTAAGGCCTATAGGTACCAAACCCTTTGGGGACTAAATGTCATAGGACTATATGCATCACATGATGGCAGACTACACCATGACCCTCTAATCGGTCAGAAAGGTATTCTATACGGAGGCTTACAAGTCGATTCCGGTTTCAAGCTGGGTGTTTTTCAAAGTGCCTGGAATCTCGATTTGCAGATAAGCGCGATTCGTTGTCATGAAGAATTAAAGTTCATGAGGAAATGTATAGAGGATATGTCAACAACAGGGATTAAACCTGACTTCCTATTAGTTGATGGCAGCCTTCAGACCATTTTCAGATACTTAAACTCTGAGGGGGGAGACTCTAAAACTGCTTTGGAAACTCAAACTATACTAAACGAACTGTTATCCGAAAGAAAGATTATTGGATTGGTGGAGGACTCTCACGCAACAGATATTTCAACTTGTTTTAATCCCAAAATGACAAACCTGGGGCTTTCGAATCTCATACTTGAGCCAAACGAATATTTTATCGTTCAAGTTGGGGATGTGTTTGTATGTTATCTAAAACTGCCTTCAAAGAGGGTTGATTTCCTACCCGATCGAAAAAGCCCCCCCATCACGGTCCGTTGGGAGTTCGGTTACCCCGAATTCGTGAGTGATCTGGCGAATTTAGTCGGGATATGGCTTGGTGAATCAGATATTGTTCACAGCCAGATTTACCCCATTAGAGTGGCAGATTATCTGACAAGAAAGATAAATGTGGGAGGTTTACTTGAGGATATAGGTGTAAAGTGCGATTTTGAACCAAGCTTTAGGGACAGTAGGCAGAGGTAGCTTAGAGTCATGATTTTCTTTCTTAATGTAGTGAATTCTGATGATTGCTCATGAGCAATCAGGGCATATTCATGATTATAACCAGATTTCATGTGATGAGGTCGTGATTGGTTTTTATTGCTCTTGTGATTGTTTTTTGATTAATGTGAGCATATCTTGATATTTTTATGACTCTCTCATGAGCAAAGCGAAAGCTTTATAAAGAATCATGATTAAATCATAATAGTCATGAGAGAGTCTCACAATAGTCACGAGGAAGAATTCCAGAAACTAACAGGCGACATAACCTCGGCAATGGGAAACGTACAAGACAGCATTGCCATGGCACAACTATTATACACCATAGCAGAAGAGAAAAAATCCAACAACATACTCATCAAAGACATACAAGGAAAATTCGACAACATCCTGGTAAAACTTGAACGCTTCGAGGAAATACTCGTCAAACTAGAAGAACTCGTAGAAATCCTACAGGAAACCCGCATGCACAAACCTGACCCAAAAACCATAACAGATGAACCCAACATCGAACCAAGCGAAAAAGACCTTCAAGTACTAGATTTCGTCGAAAAACAAGGAAGAGTTTGCGCAGAAGACCTACAAGAAAAATTCGAATACAAAGGCAGAAACGCCGCCAGCGCTCGCTTGTCAAAGCTGTTTCGCGACGGATACCTTCAAAAAACATACCAAGGCCGAAAGGTATACTACACACACAAAACATAAAAAAAACATCAAGCTGAACACATCACCCCAACCACCCCCCCCCAAACCCTCCTGCGGCAAATAAAACCCCCCACGCCGCAGGAGGGCCTAGGGAGGAGGAAAATCAAAGTAATTCAGCCGCCCAAAACCACCCAAAAAATCCAGCTTAGGGGTAGGGCCCGAAGCTGTAGCTCACACCACGCCCCATAGCCCCGCACCTCAAAAGAAGATAAAATGAGAAGGGGCTAAGGGCTCACACTGAACACAACACCCCAACCACCCCCCAAACCCTCCTGCGGCCAACATAACCCCCCAAGCCGCAGGAGGGCCTAGGGAGAGAGATCTCTAAGAAAAAGGGCCGTAAGAAGATGTTCTAAATCAGCTGATCTACAAACCATTCAACATCGAATTTTTTCAGATCATCCAGCTGCTGCCCGATTCCTGCATAAATAATGGGCTTTTTTATCGCATGACAGATGCTGATAGCTGAGCCCCCTTTGGAATCAGCGTCCATTTTAGATAAAATAACGGCATCGATGCCCACAGCCTCATGAAAGGTTTTTGCCTGCTCAGAAGCGTCTGCTCCAGTAAGAGAGTCTCCGATAAAAATCTTCAAATCAGGTTTGTTGACCCGAACGACTTTTCGCAACTCCTCCATCAGATTTGTGTTCGTCTGCATTCTTCCTGCAGAATCCGCAAGGACAACATCGATTTTTTTAGCTTTCGCATGTTCAACTGCATCAAATATCACTGCTGCCGAATCCGCTCCTTTTTCACTTGAAATAACCTTCACACCGAGTCGCGAGCCAAGCTCAGTAATCTGCTCGATTGCACCGGCCCGATATGTGTCTCCTGCAGCCAATACAACACCATAACCCTTTCCTTTCAAAAGATGGGCAACCTTCGCGATGGTCGTAGTTTTTCCTGTGCCGTTAATCCCTAAAAACAGGATTAAAACAGGCTTATCCCCGTTTTCAACTACTGATAATAGATCAATTGATTTCTCGATTCTCATCACAGACAATAAAACATCCCGTAGGCGGCTCTTAATTGACTCCGTTAATTTATCCTTTGGTATGTCTTCCCCTATCAATTTTTTCTTCAATTCAGTTAGGATTGCCTGAGCTGTCTCCATCTCGATATCGCTTGCCATCAGATCCAAGTTAAGATCCCAGAGTATTTCTTCGAGATCGGCTTCCGAAAGGGATACCTTACTGGATAAAAGGCTCTTTAGCGCAGTTGAAGCAGAAAGTTTCAGTTTAGGTTTCACAAAAGAAGCCGGCTTAGTCGCTTCAACGGCATCCCGAGATGGGATAAATGATTCTTCAATCTTCGAGTCAACCAGGATTTCTGATTGACTAGATTCTCTGTCTTCGGATTTGGACGATGATGAATCAGTTATATTATGCCCTCCTTCATAAGGACCGATATCTT
>JBDREA010000083.1:0-2546 GCA_043820265.1 Candidatus Altarchaeota archaeon
GATTGCTTCGCCTTCCGCCTGTGGCGGAATGGTCTCGCAATGACACCATCAATCTAAAACCGAACAAGCCCCAGGATAGAGGTCAATTAAAATATCCTCAGTGGGTGCGACTCTAGGATGATGCCGACAGTGATTTACTCCCTATTAAAACCACGAGTCATCCGACTTTCTTCGTGTCTTCTTCTTTGCAGGTTTGGGAGGTTCTTTGGGCATAGAACGCAGGTCTGCACTGGTCACCACGCCAGAAAGTTTATTGATGTATTGCCGTTTTGTCGGGGCTACCCTTCGAGAAGAAAACAAGTCCTCTTCCACATATCCTGTCACTTTGACATGATGCTTGGCAGCAAGGAGCTTGAGTTGTTGTAGAGTAAGGTTTTCAAGTGATTGTTTTACTTTCGTCTTAGGGTCTTCTATTCCCTGTTTCTTCATGAATACAGCCCAACTGTCAGTACCCTGGAGCTTGTTACATCTGTAGCAAAGGCAGACACTGTTTCTGAATGTGGTACTTCCACCTCTTGACCATGCGGTCTTATGCCCGACCTGCATTTCGTCAAAATCTATCTTCTTATTGCATGCAGGGTTTTGACATCTTCCTTTGGCGTTACGGTATAGAATCTGCTTATCTCGTATACCGATAGTCCGTCTGGAGTCTAACCCATCATCCCAGAAAATCATTTCACCCCCCTTTACTTTCAATGAAACGTGTGTTTATGTTTAGAATTATGAGGTGATAGTGGAAGATGACGTAATTTCAACCAGGTGATCTAAGCGTGGCTGTTGTTCCGGAACAAGTACCAGTTTCTTAACGCTGGATTCCTGAGATATATTCGTTATATGACCTTTTATGGGAGGAGGGGCGTCCCGTAGCAATTTTTCAATACGAGGCACGGCAGTGTCACTAAAAAAAACCGCCCGATTTCGACCAAATGTTCCACTACGGCCAGGTACACCTATGTACGCTTCAACCATCCATCTGATAATTACCCTTTCTATACCTATTGGACAGATAGTAAATCCTCCGGCCGAGGAAAAATCATCGAGAAGCTCGCTATGCTCTGAAAATTGCCTCCAATGTGGTTTTATCGTATTAAAGCGTTCTAAAAAGGCATTAGTCAGTAGCCTTTGTTGCCTTTTATGAATAAATGGAAAAGATCCCGATGCAATTGCTACTTGGGCTGTTTCGAGAGTAGTCGGTCTTCGACCGATTCGTATTTCTAGTTTTTTGGCTATATCAATTTTTGTACTTGAAGGAGAAAGTGGAGCTATTTTCCTTATGACGCGGAAACAATTATTCCTGACTAATTCAGGACGGTTCTCATCTATAGCCCAGAAAGTTAATGCATTGAGGATTTCGGTTTGTCTTTGCGGTGGTGCTTCCTTATAGTCGTCTAGTATCTCTTGCGTGATTGAGATTGGTGCGTCAGATTCCACTACTTCGCCTATATCTTGTAAGCGGATAACTTGGATCGGTTCTCTAGATAAGACCACACCAATAGCAGTCTCAAAAATGTAAATTAAATCACCAGTCGATGCCTCATATTCATCGTCTTCGTGTTCGAGGTCCCGTCTTATCTCATAAGATCTATGGAGTCGTCGCCATTCCGGTCTTGTAAGCAATCCTGATCGATAGGCTAGGTCAAATATACGCGCTGTTGGGTAATCCTCGAGTTCCTCGTCGCTATTAACCGTTGGAAGGCCAAACGTTTTTGCCACATCCTTCGCTAGGTCAAGGCCAATCGT
The DNA here is from genome assembly GCA_043820265.1 of Candidatus Altarchaeota archaeon. GTDB lineage: Archaea > Altiarchaeota > Altiarchaeia > IMC4 > JBDREA01 > JBDREA01. The sequence continues at coordinate 1,741 of JBDREA010000083.1, forward strand.
GCGTATCTTGGATCTTAGGTCGTGGCAAGCTGCGTTTAATAATCGTTGACAAGCACTAGATGGATCTACAGGAAGGAGCTTTATCACCCTACCAACTAGGGGTGTGGCTTGCCAAACTGGCCTTATCTGGGAGAGATATCTCTCCGCAGCAGACAGCTCCGCAGGTAGTTCAGCATGGTAAGGAACAATATTAGATTCGTTTTCTTCCATTGTGCTGTAAATTATAGAATAATAACATTATGCAATCAAGATTTGCTGACAATCATTAGCACCCATTGAGGAACCATCTAGCGTATAGAAGGATAATCTCTCCCTGTTGAACACGTATTGATTGAAAAATCAGGCTATTCAGTTAGATAAATTATACACTTCTAAATATTTACAGACAACAAAAAATCTCTTAATTACCTTCGGAGAATAATTCACTTCAACGATGGCTAAATAAGCCCCGGCTATCTATTCTATTCAACCTATCTACCTATACACTCGAATATGACTGACGTAACCCGGAATACAGGTAACTTTATATTGCACAATATCGAACTGGAGGATGACCCACAGCAAAGATAAATGAAGGAAAACGGAGCATGGGGGGGGTGACCACCCCCCCCTAGAGCATAGGACCCCCAGAAATCCCTGCCTGCATAGCTAAACAATGCCGAAAACCGCACGGTTTAGGGGTATGTCCTGCATGGCTGGCGAGCAGCCAATAAGCGGAAAGTATGCGGTACATTTCGGGCCGAGTTATAACGCAGGTAATAGCTTGACAGGCTGTGAACAGCATGTTATTATAGCGTTATTATTGG
>JBDREA010000084.1:0-19110 GCA_043820265.1 Candidatus Altarchaeota archaeon
AAACAACGAGTATTGGGGGATCTGCCGATCCCCCTGAACGCATTTTATAGAATAGAGAAAATGTGGTTGGAACAAATTATACACCTATTCGGCAAGAATTTAATAAATCATAAAATGTGAACAATCCCAGTTTTGGCAACCTCAATTGTGCCCATCCCTCGTTTAAAATAAAATCATCGAAAGGTTTTTATCAGTACTACATGGACAGTTACCGTGATAGCTATAATCAATAAAACAAATCGTACTAGAAAAACATCAATAATAAAAATAACTGAATAGGGGATTGTTATCCAAAGTAACGTAATTGTCAAAATTTTTACCCTTAGTGGTATTCCTTTACCCTCCAAGTAGGATTTGATGTAGTTACCAAAGATTCTATTTGTCATTAGCCAATTATGCATCTTTTTTGAACTTCGAATAAAGCATGCTGCAGCCAATAAGAGAAAAGGTGTTGTAGGCAGTATCGGGAGAAACATACCCAGGAAACCCAATCCTACGGAGACTACTCCAACAAAAATTAGCAACCCTCTCAGGACTGGATTTTGTATTTCCTTCATGCTATCGAAAAGGAAAAAAAGGGGCAGGGAATTAAGGTTACGCCAGGTCGAAACGATCAGCGTTCATTACCTTGTTCCAGGCCGCCACGAAGTCGTGAACGAATTTATTCATTGAGTTGTCACAAGCATAGACTTCGGCGAGAGCTCGGAGCTGCGAGTTCGAACCAAAGATGAGGTCGACTCGGGTGCCGGTCCATTTCGGTTTGCCCGTTTTACGATCACGACCCTCGAACACGTCTTCGTCTTTCGAGGTTGCCTTCCATGTTGTGCTCATATCGAGTAGATTCACAAAGAAGTCATTGGTGAGCGTCTCTGGACGCTTGGTGAAGACGCCTTGCTGGGACTGTCCGAAGTTTGCATTCAAGACGCGCAATCCGCCAACGAGAACCGTCATCTCAGGCGCGGTCAGCGTCAACAGTTGCGCACGATCAACAAGCAGCTCCTCTGCCGATACAGCGTATTTGGTTTTGAGGTAGTTACGAAATCCATCTGCAGCCGGTTCGAGCACGGCGAATGATCCCACGTCTGTCTGCTCCTGCGATACATCCGTGCGTCCCGGTGTGAAGGGAACCGTCAGATCGTGACCGGCCTTCTTCGCAGCTTGCTCGATGCCTGCGCATCCACCCAGGACAATCAAGTCAGCAAGCGAAACCTTCTTCCCCCCTGACTGAGCGCTGTTGAACTCCTTTTGGATTTTTTCTAGGGTCTGCAGCACTTTCTTCAGTTGGGTCGGCTGGTTGATTTCCCAATCCTTCTGAGGCGCAAGACGAATGCGGGCTCCATTCGCGCCGCCACGCTTGTCAGAACCGCGGAACGTGGAAGCCGACGCCCAAGCGGTCGAAACCAGTTGGGAGAGGGATAGGCCCGAGGCCAGGATCTTCTTTTTGAGGACTGCGACGTCCTTCTCGTCAATCAATTTATGATCAACCGCGGGAACCGGGTCCTGCCAGATGAGCTCTTCCGAAGGAACCTCCGGACCGAGATAGCGCGAACGGGGCCCCATGTCGCGGTGGGTCAGCTTGAACCACGCTCGGGCGAAGGCATCCGCGAATTCCTTGGGATTCTGCTGGTAGCGCCGCGCGATTGGCTCGTAGACTGGGTCGTAGCGAAGGGAGAGATCTGCCGTGGTCATCATCGGGCGGTGCTTCTTTGATGGGTCGTGCGCGTCAACTACCCTGTCTTCTTCGGCCACATCCTTGGCCAACCACTGATGCGCGCCAGCTGGGCTCTTGACAAGTTCCCACTCGTATTTGAACAGCACGTTCAGATAGCCCATGTCCCATTTGGTAGGATTGGGCTTCCAGGCCCCCTCAATGCCGCTGGAAATCGTATCGCTGCCTTTGCCGCTGCTGAAGCTACTCTTCCAGCCGAGCCCCTGCTCTTCGATGGGAGCCGCTTCGGGTTCAGGCCCCACATTGGACGCGGGACCGGCGCCATGGCACTTGCCGAAGGTGTGCCCGCCGGCAACGAGTGCGACGGTCTCTTCGTCGTTCATCGCCATGCGCGCGAAGGTCTCACGAACGTCTCGACCGGATGCGACCGGATCCGGATTGCCGTCCGGACCTTCAGGGTTCACATAAATCAAGCCCATCTGCACAGCCGCCAAGGGGTTTTCCAGATTCCGGTCGCCGCTGTAACGGCTTTTGGGCTTGTCGCTCGTAGCCAGCCATTCCTCTTCGGAACCCCAGTAGGTGTCCTCTTCCGGTTCCCATATGTCTTCGCGCCCACCTCCGAAGCCGAAGGTCTTGAATCCCATGGACTCAAGTGCGCAGTTGCCAGCGAGGATCATGAGGTCTGCCCAGGAGATTTTGCTGCCGTATTTCTGCTTGATTGGCCAGAGCAGCCGGCGTGCTTTGTCAAGGTTCACATTGTCCGGCCAACTGTTGATGGGTGCCAAGCGCTGGTTGCCTGACCCTGCCCCGCCTCGGCCGTCGCCCAGCCGGTAGGTGCCTGCGCTGTGCCAAGCCATCCTGATGAAAAGCCCCCCATAGTGGCCGTAATCGGCAGGCCACCATTCCTGTGAGTCAGTCATCAGTGCATAGAGGTCCTTTTTCAGTGCCTTAAGGTCGAGTTTCTTGAATTCCTCAGCGTAGTTGTACTCTTCGTCCATTGGATTGGACTTGGAAGAATGCTGTCGCAAGATGTTAAGTTTTAATTGATTCGGCCACCAGTCCCGGTTCGACGTACCCCCACCGGCAATAGGTTTGCGTGTTCTGCCCGTAACCGGGCACTTACTGTTTTCATCCATAAAGCATCCCCCCTATAGTTGTAAATGTGTAGTTACTTGGCATTCAAGGATAAATATGTGCTGTTACTCATCTAGCCGACTAATGCCTCTGAATTATCCGCCCTCCTAACATTTTTCAGAGTTTTTGAACAGTTTGTTGTATCTGTGTCCTATGTAATTTATTCTTTTTGGGGATGAATTTATCAGAATGTAATGTTTAAACATATATGGTGATATTCCTTTTGGTGATTTTTTATGACTGGTAAATTGGATGATGTTGTTTTGGATGCTATGCTTGATGCATTGCCTGTTGAGATGTCATTTGTCGATGTGAACGATGAGGTAAAGTATTTCAACAAGAATGGTGATAGGATCTTTCCTCGATCACCTGGAGTTATTGGAAAGAAAGTTCAGCAATGTCATCCTCCTCAAAGCCTGGACAAAGTCGAAGCCATCTTGAAAGGATTTAAGGACGGATCGCTCGATAAAGCAGAATTCTGGATAGACATTAAAGGAATGAAGGTCTACATTCGCTACTTCGCGGTCCGAGACAAAGAAGGCAAGTATCTGGGGTGCCTTGAGGTCTCCCAGGACATAACGCGCATACAAGAATTGGAAGGGGAGAAAAGACTTATGTGAGGCCTTAACGTAGTGAGAGAACTTTAACTAAAGCCAATTCTTTTTCTTAAAGTAGACTATCATGGTGACTGCCACGATCAACATCACAATCCAGACTGTAGGGTATCCCCAGTACCAGTTTAATTCAGGCATGTTCAGCGGGGATGCTTCGGGGTTGAAGTTCATGCCGTAGACGCCGGCGATGAATGTGAGGGGGATGAATATCGTGGCTATGATGGTTAGGACTTTCATGACTTCGTTCATTCTGTTACTCAAAGAGGACAGGTAGGTGTCGAGCATGCCGGCCACCATGTCTCTGTAAGTCTCGATGGTATCGATTACTTGGATGGTGTGGTCGTAGACGTCGCGCATGTATATCAAAGTTGACTTTTTGATGAGTTTTGATTCGCTTCTTTCAAGTGTTGAGATAACTTCTCGCAGAGGCCAAACGGATTTTCGGAGATAAAGCATCTCACGTTTGAGGGCATGAATCTCGTGGAGTGTTTCTTGGCTTGGGTCGGTGATGAGTTCATCTTCTAAATCCTCTATGTGCTCCCCTAGGTTTTCAAGGATGACAAAGTAGCTGTCTACGACGGCATCAAGGAGGGCATAGGTGAGGTAATCCGGGCCAAGCTTTCGGATTCGTTTACCTTTTCGGATTCGTTCTCGAACTATATCGAATACATCACCTATTGTTTCCTGAAACGAAATGACAAAATTTGATCCAAGTATTAGGCTGAGTTGTTCTGACTTTATCTCCTTGGTTTCCCCCTCGAATGACAGCATACGCAAAGTTGTGAACAAGTATCCTTCGAAGTCTTCTATTTTTGGCCGCTGGCCCGTGTGGACGATGTCCTCCAGTAGAAGCGGGTGGAGGTCAAAGTGTTTTCCTATCTTCTCGATTATTTCGACTTCGTGGAGTCCGTCAATGTTTATCCAAGTTACCGTGGGTGTCTCCTTGAAGGGAAAGCACTCTTCGACATCGGCTACCACCCTTTCATCAAAACGCTTTTCATCGTAATCGATGAAACTGATCTGGATTTCATCAAGCCTCCTCTCGCCGATATGGACAAGAGTCCCGGGCGAAAGACCCACCTTACTCTTTGCTTGACGTTTAAAGAATTTTCCAATTGAAAGTTTCCTCATTGTTACAGATTGAAGTTAATATTTAATTAATTCAAAGGTTTGACTCTGAAGATCATTTCCTCCAGTATTCGTCGGCTTGCTTTTCCATCTCTTCAAGCCGGTCGTAATAGTCCGGGAACTCGTTTAGGTGAGCTAGTGCGATCTTCCCAGTCATCAATGAGTCGTCGTCGGTGACGTTTGTTTTTGAATCTCTCCGGCCGTGTTCCAATTCCACGTCCATTCCCATCCTGAACTGGTCGACATCGAATTTGTCCCATTTTACGCCGAGCTTCTCACCAATCGCCTGTGCCTCTTCCTCGCTAAAATTCTTTTTTGATTCCATTTTCACCCTCTTTTATATTTCGAATAAGACCTGGTTTTTTATGTTTTCACCTTTTGTAGTTCATCTATTCGTTTGCTGAGTATGACGTTTTTTCCGAACTGGATGACGTCCTCGCTCGAAGCCTTCAAATACTTCTTTTTGTCGGTCTCAATAATTATGTCTTCAATCATGCCTTCGTATTTGTCATATTCAATCTCTTTTATATTACCTACAATGTTGTTGTCGACATCATAAACGACCATCCCGCGAATCTGCAGTGAAGGGGCGATCTTTAAAGTCACAGCATCCTCTTTAAATTCCTCGATTTGTTCAACTAAGAAATTAGTCCTACCCTTAAAGAGCCCTTCGTCGACCACAATCTCTGTCAATCTCAAGGTATTTTCATCAAAAACGAAATCCACTAGTTTACCGATCTCTTTACCCTTCAAGCCGAGAACCGGCAAACCAATAAAATTCTGAGTTTTTCTCATCTTTGATCTTCGGTTAAATTTTAAACCATATCTCATGCGTCCAGTTTGTTTTCGCGCGAACCTCCTGGTTGTAGGTCCGTCCTTCCACTGCTGCTGACAATGAATAGATATGGCGCGAAGGCACTTTCATTGTGTAGTATCCCTTCGAATCCGTCTTAACTGATGCCATCTCCTGGTTAACGGTTTTTGAGTAAGCTTTGACCGTAATCTTTTGAATTCCTTTGTTCGTGTTTTTTTGGACTACATAGCCCTCTATTGTAGTCGACCTCCTGTCGACCTCTGGTTGGGTATTATCCAAACAGAGGGTCTTGGTTATCGGCCTACTTATGAAATTGCAGATGCTTGAATTAATATTCTCAATAGCTAATGCGAGATAGCAGGCATCAGCAGCCGAAGTATTCTCTTTTTTTGCGCATTGTTCCAGGGGTGAAGGTGTGATGAGAGACGAGGTAGTGGGGGGAGAGGTTGTAGTGGGAGAAGGTGTGATTAGAGGCGGGGTGGTGGTTTGGGGCGGAGCATTGTTGCTGTCCTCAGGCGGAGATTCTTCCTGGAAGGCAGTAGTAGTTGGGGGCTCGCCAGGTAAATCCTGGGTAACACACCCTGTGGCAAAAAGCAGAAATGCTGCTACGATGGATAGTGTAACTACTTGTGCGTATCTTCTTCGCAGTGACGGTGCATTCATTTTTGTGTTATTGATCCCTTGACGGTGACCTCGGAGGTGGCTGACGCAATGTGGATGTCGTCTCTTTTTTCGAATTCTTCGAGGATGAGCTGGCTTATGCGGTCGCGTATCATCTGCCGTTGCCTGACTGCAGTCATGTAGCGCAGGCTGAGTGAAATCCAGTTGTCTGTGAGGGCCATGACGACGACGGGGTAGACTGCGCGTTTGGGCAGGTAATACTTGTCCTCTATCTTTGCAATCTGTTTTTCCGCCTCCTTGATGATGGTGCTTGTTTCCTTTCGCACGACGGTGAGGAGTGTCTCCTTGGCGGCGCGCCAGTCGCTGTCATAGGTAACGGGAATCGTCATCTCATCCCAGATAAAGGGGTGGTCTTTCGTGTAGTTTTGGATGATGCCTGCAAGCACCACTCCATTCGGGATGCCAGCAATCCTTCCGCTCACCTGGTCACCAGACCCCCCCGTGCGGACCTCGATGAGGGTGGTGTAAAGGGCGCCGATATCGATGACGTCGCCGACGACTCCCGCGATTTCTATCCTGTCGCCTATCCGAAACAATCCGTGAAAGAATATAAAAAAGCCGCCGGCTAAATTTTTCAGGACGTCTTGAAGTGAGATTGTGATTCCTGCAGCAGCCAAACCGTAAGCGACCAAAAGGGTTTGGGGATTTTCCACCCAAGTCGTCAATACTGCAATGGCTATGGCGAGGTAGTAGATGATGGAGAGGGTTTTGCGCACCTTATACCTGGTCGTCGCCTCCTTTAATTGTCGTGCCACTATTCCGTCAATCGCCATCTTGAAGGCGAAGTATATCAAGGTCACCGAAAGGAGGGTATGAAATCCTTTCAGAAGATACGGGCTGGGATACTCTAGTGTGAGAAACCAAAGAACAGAGGACACAACCACAAGGAAAAGAAACGTTAAATTATTCAATTTCATCTTCTGCCTCCCAGCTTCCTCAACACACTCCCGACTGGGACACCGAAGTATTCGAGAACCGTGCCGAGGACGAAAACCATCGCGGCTTCGTCAAGGTTTCCGACAAGAGGGATGTTGTCGGGAAGGATCTCGAATATGCCCGCACCTGGATTGAGGAGATAAATTATGCCTACGATTCCTAACAGGCCATAGAAAAGCGATTTGATAAGTGAGCGTGATTCAGTCATTTTATTAAACTCTTTTTCTTTTCTTAATGTTAAATGTCTTTTGCTGAGGGCTGGATAACCCATCCTTGTTTTCTTGCTTTGAGGTAGACGATGAGTATTGATAAGGCGAGTGAAAATATCAGGGGTCCGAGTATGACTCCAAAGATGCCGTATTTTGATATGCCTGCGAATACGCCGATTATTATCACGAGTGGGTGCACCTGTTTTCCTTGTGAGACGATGCGTGGGTAGATTATGTTGTCGAAGAAGGTGTCTGAAAGCGCACACCAGACGATTATTAGTGTGCCAGAAATGGGATCAACAAATAGGAATGTGTAGACACCTGCGGGAAACCATATTAGGAAGGGGCCTACTAGTGGGACGATGCCCAAAAAAAGCATTATTATCGCCCAGAAGAGGGGGTTTGGGATGCCAAACAAATATAGTGCTATTCCGTCAGATGTTGCCTTCAATATCGATACTCCTATCAATCCTTTGATAAAGCTTGCCACCATCTTTTCGGCGTAAGTCATGAAAGCGCGTAGGCTTTGGCCTTCATCTAGGGAGTATCTGGATAACCCATTGTAGATCCGTTCTCCGTCAACCAGAAGATAGAAAGTTGAAATCAGAAGAAGCAGTAGGTGGGTGGCAAAACTGGTCAACAGTTTGAAATATGATGGTATTGAGGTAACGATCTCTTTTGTGGTGGAGCCAAGAAGTTGGGAAAGGTTTAATTTTAGCTCGTTGAGGGTTTGTAATATCTCCGGGTCGACGTCAGGAATGGTTTGGAAGTTGACGATGACTGTGCGAAGGGATGTGAGCGCCTGGATGGTCTGATCGAGGATGCTGCCTGTGACAAGCAATGCAACCCCGAGTATAATCAACGACACCATTCCAAGCACGATGAATGCGGACGCATATTCGTAGTGGACTACTTTTTTTACGCGCCAATAGATGGGATAAAGGATTGCTGTGAGTACCAAGGATTCAAGCAGTACCACTCGATAAGGGGATACGACATAAAGGGCCCATCCAACCAATATCACCAAGGTGGCTAGGAAGGTATGGCTTGGAGGATTTGTTTTTTTCCCAGGTCTATTCTGTGCCATCTTTTATTTGGTTCTTCTAACAATGACTTTTTCCGGTCTTCGTTTGCTGACTTTTTTTACTTCGAATTCGAGGCCGTTGATTTCGAGTTTGCTTCCTCTTCTGGGTATTTTTTTGAGTTGGAAGTGGAGGAGGCCGCTGACGGTCTGGTAGTCGCTGTTTCTTGGCAATTCGACCTTGAAGAATTGCTCGATTTTCTCAAGGTCTGTTTCCCCGTGTAGAAGGAGGGTGTTCTTGTCCTTTTTTATAAAGAGGTCGGGGAGGACGTCGTCGCTTTCGTCTTCGATTTCGCCGACAATCTCTTCGAGGAGGTTTTCCATGGTGACGAGTCCCTCGACGCCGCCGAATTCGTTTATGACGATTGCGATGTGTATCCGGCGTTTCTGCATCTCGCGAAAGAGTTCGCTTATGATGGATTCCCGGGAGACGAAAAATGGTTTTCTTGAGATGTCGGCGAGTTTTTGTGTTTGGTCTTTTTCCCAGGCGCGCATGAAGTCTTTTAGGTGGACTATACCGACAATCTTGTCTCGGTTTCCTCCCTCATATACGGGGAATCTGGAGTGTCCGGATTGGTTCATCCTGCTAATAGCCTCCGAGAGAAAAAGTTCGGATTCAAGGCCTTTCATCTTTACGAGGGGAGTCATCACTTCTTTTACGGCGATGTCGTTGAACTCAAGTATTCCTTCGATCAGTTCTTGCTCCTTTATGTCAATCACCTTTTCTTCCACGCCCACTTCAACAATCGTTTTCAGCTCTTCCTCGGTTAGTAGTGGTCTTGTCTTTTTTGGTTTGTAGATGTCTCTCATCAAATGAGATATGTACTCAAAGATGGCGATGACGGGGGAAAATGTCTTTTCTATGATTTCAACTATCGGGGCGACCTTTAAGGCGATCTTTTCGTTGTGCGTCGCCGCAATGTTTTTAGGCAATATTTCTCCGAAGACGAGTATGAGAAAAGTCATGACGCCTGTGGCGATTCCCACACCTAATGAACCGAAATAATCTGTCGCAAGATATGTTGCTAGAGCTGATGCCCCTATGTTTACGACATTGTTTCCTATGAGTATTGTGGTCAGCATCCGTTCAGGATCGTTTTTCACCCGCTGAAGTGACAAAGAACCTCGTTTCTTCTGTTTTATTAGATTTCGCAGTTTGAATCGTCCAACGGAGATCAATGCGACTTCGGTTCCCGAGAAAAATCCCGAAATCAAGACAAGTATTAATAAAAAAACGATCAGAATCCAGAGATCCATCAAGTACTCTCCTTATGTTTGTTAATTCCTTCAATGTCTTTTTTGTATACGATGGTGCGGTAAGGGAAGGGTATCTCTATTCCTTCTTTGTCGAAGCGTGCCTTTATTGTTTTTCTCAGGTCGCAGTTCATATAGAAGGCTTTGATGGGGTCATGGCACCAGACGTAGGCTCTTAGGTCGACGCTGAAGTCTCCGTATCCGACAACCCTTACGGGAACTTCCGGTTCTCCTTTTTCGGTTTCCTCTTTTGTTCTGTTGTCGATGTAGTCTGGATGCTTCATCGCCTCCTCTCTTATTATATTCATAGCTTTGTCGACGTCGCTGTCGTAGCTTATTCCAAACTCAACGTACTTTCGGATTTTCGGGTCTACGATGTGGCTGTTTTCTATGACTTCGTTGCTAATGACGGAGTTGGGAATTATAATCCTGCGATATTCGAAATCTCGGATTACGGTGTGGCGGAGGGTGATGTCTTCGACTTCTCCGACCAGGTCTTTGCCGACTTTAATCCGATCCCCTACTCTGAAAGGTTCAAAGATGGCGATGAAGATGCCTCCGACGATGTTGGAAAACGCTTGCTGGCTTGCGAATCCGATGACAAGGGCGAGAATACCGGCTCCAGCAAAGATGGATACAGAAAGAGATCTGAGAGAAGGAATCATGTAGATTGCGATAGCAATCCCTAAAACATAGATTAGGCCTTTAGCCATATGTTTGAGGAAGCTGTACTGTGTATGGTCGACTCGGAGGACTTTCGAAGATTGCCTGAATGTCCTATCCAAGACCTTGACAACGACCTTGGCAATCAGGAAGGTAACAGAAAGAATTACGAGAACCTCTACTAATGTTGCAGCAGCCACCCATGCGTTGTTAATTGTTATCGTAAAGTCAACCACTCAAAATCACCCCAACAGGTAAGTCATATCTATTTTACACTATTTATTATCGTAGGTACCCCCAGGTGTGGAGTTTGTCGCTGTCGTCGAACCAGCGTTGACCGATGTCGGTGCGGTAGTATTTGTTTGGAAGTAGGATGTTATTGACACGATTGTATACTTTGTTTCTTGCCTGTTGCATTGTATATCCGCATCCGACAACGGTGAGGACTACTCCTGATGTTCCTGCTACAACCCATTCTCCGTCTATTTTTTTCACGTCTTCGATGTGGATGCCTTCTTGGTCTGGTTTTTTGAATATTATGACAGCCTCTTTGCTGTGGGTGTCGAATGCCTCCTGATCTGTGAAGGGGTATGGGGGAACGATGATTCGGACTCCCACCTGGAATCCGCTTTTAACTTTCAGTACAGGTTTTTCCTCCAATGCTATCTGGTATAGGAAGTCGCCGATGGGGGTTATCATGGCTTCGTTTTGGATGAAGATGGTGGGAAATCCGAAGCGGGATGTGAATTCGAGGGGGTAGACTCCATTGTTGTTGACTATGCAGTTTATGTCGATGTATCCTATGTATCCCTCCTCTTTTAGTTTTGGCTCCATCTTTCTGAGGGTTTTTTCGAAAATAATGTTTGGCGGACTCCAATACATGCTCGTGCCCATCTCTCCTGTTGATGGGCCGAGTTCTCCAGGAAAGAGTTTTTTATGTTCAAAGTTGACGTTGATGGGGTATATGAATTCTTCCCCGTTAAAGAAGGCTCCGACAGCAACCTCCACACCTGCGATTCTTTTTTGAAGCTGGAATTCTTTGATTTTTCCTGTCCAGACCTGTTTGTAGTGTTCAAGGACTTTTACAACGTCGCGGCCTGTTTCGTCTTCACCCACAAAGAGGAGCTGCTTTCTGTTTGCGGCTTCACCGCAGGGTTTGATGACGTATCTGTTGGGGTTTTCCTGGATGAATGTGATGGCTTCGTCAAATGAGGTGAAACATTGCTGTGCGATGATTGGGACACCGACCTTTTTCAGTTCTTCTTGTCCGAAGCTTCGGTCGTCCTCTAAGCGGTCGGTGTATGGGGTCCCACCAACAACCACCTTCCCCTCTTCTCTGAGTTTTTGGGCTTTTTCTCCTTGCCCTAAGACGTCGTCGAAGACTATTACATCGGCCCATGAGACATCCTTCTGCCAGTCATTGGTTTTGGGGACAAATCCGTTTCCGATGTCTCTGTCGGTTTCTGTTTCGATAAAGTATCTGGCCCTGTGTCCCTCCTTTAGGACTTGCCAAGCTGTGTCGATATTTAGCGCATCAAGTGAGATGAAAAGAAAATTCTTTGGTTCCATCAGATTATTTGGTCAACTAGTTTTCCTCCTTATCAAAAATAGATATCGTCTAACTGGTTAAAAAATGTAGGGGGCTAAAATGATTCCTTTGATTGTTCAAAGGGGTTTTTATTTGTTTTTTCGGAGTTGTGTTTTTCTCTTATCAACTCGGACATCTTTTCAACAAGCCATCCATATTCCTCTTTGGGTAGGATGGTTTTATCTATGTCTGGCACTTCGTTGAAGCCTTCGATTAAGTACGGATTTCCCTTTGAGTCGATGCACCACTCAACTGAGTTGAGGTCAAAGTCGGCACATGAGTTCAGATACACCGTCCATTTGTGTATTGTTTTTGCCTTTTCTCCGATGTTTTCCAGATTCACGTGGCTGTATACTCCAAATCCTCCTGGAGCGGGTTGGTAGTTCATAAAAAGGACTTCTTTTTGACCTACGCAGAATGCGCGGTAATATTGGGTATACTCTATTTTTTCCTGAACCATGAATAGGAGTTTTTGTCCATACGTTGAATATATCTTTTTAAGTTCGTCAAGGGATGACACTTTGTAAACGTGATCCCAAGATGCGCCATCGTAAGGTTTTAGTATGACGGGGAATTGAAACTCTTCAGTGATTTTTTCCCAGTCAGGCGAGGTTGCGTAGTTTTCATCTTCTTCATCTTTGCCAATCATGGGGAGCATCACGGTTTTTGGCGTCGGAATTCCTTGTTTTTGGCAGAGGATTATTTCGACGAGTTTATTGTATGTGTCAGATGAGAATGGGTTGTTTATCACATATGATCCTCCAAGCGACGCCAACTTGAGGTATTCTCTCATGTATCTGTCTTGGAAGCTTAAGCGGTCGATGATGACTCTGTATCGTTTATGGCTTCCAACCCTAAGAGCGCTCATGGAAACGTATTCTGGTGACAGGTCTTTAATCTTTTCCATTAATTCTTTCGAAAACTGACAGTCTCTGTCTTCGACTATCCCAACTCCTCTTCCCATGGTAGCGAATATGCTCTACTAGCTAAAAAATAGATACGATTTCTCCTAACTGTCTTCATTTAACATAATTCTTATATTCGTACACCGGTTCTTCCTTGAGGTGCCAGCTTTTCTTCCAGCCTGTATCGCTTGATAAAAAATCGATTTTGGATATGCCTTGTGCGAGTGCGTTTCGGATGTGTTCTAAAACCATCGGTTTTCCAATATTCTCTATTTCGATGTTTCTGCCGCCGGACAATATTGTGTAAGTTCCGTCATAGGATATCGCAAACTCCACTGCCTCCGGTTTATCATCGATAATAAGGCTTACCAGGTTAAGCTCTCCTTTGCTCAAAGCCGTATTCATCATATGGTGCATGCTTTGGATCATCTCGTCTTCGGAGTAATCCGACTCGCCCCCGAACCTTTTTTTGTTGAGTTCAATAAGTTTTTCGAAATCTGAGATTTGATTGTATCTGAATGAATAATTCAACTTCGCCAATTGTTTAAGGTCGTATCTCAGGTTTTTTCTGTGCTTTTTGTCAAAGCAACTGAGGTATCTTTCGATATCGCAGTCGTAGAGGCTCATATCAAGGTAGTATTTGGTCTCTGTTTCTGCGAACGGGTAGTGTTCTTTTTCTGATGCATGTATGTAGCAAAGCCAGGTTTCAACTGGGCATTCGCTAAGATAAGAATTTATTTGGCTTTTATCTCTGAGAAAAAATGTGTTGTTTTCTGGAAACAAGCCTCCAAAAAACGTGTAATACTTGCCCTTTTTTTCATACCATAGGGGGAGGATGCCGGTTGGTATCCCATTCTCTTTTCCTACGATGAAGTGGGGTTGGTTTTTGTATCCCTCATAAAAGCATGTTCTATACTCCCAGTCGTCAAAAAGGGTTTTTCTAGGGGAAAAGCTCTCCCATAGAGTTTGACAATTGTCGATTTCATTCTCGAAGAAAAATTCCATTTTATACCTATCCCATCTATTCTCTTAGCATTTTTTCAGTCAACTGTTCTCTTTTTTCGTAGGTACTCTTTTTTATATACCTCAACACAAGCCACAATCATAGAGATAAGGGCTTGTCTTTTAAGAATTATTTGTTGCATGTTTGATTCAATTCCGTTCTGCTCCAACATATGGATTGAATAATTGCTTATCTAATGTATCGATTTTTTCAGGTTCCTTCCACACTCTTTTTAATCCCATTGATATGTCGATTTCTTTTGCTATTCTTTCCACATCCTCAAAGGATCTTTTGACGTCTCTTTTCATCTCCCTAACTGTCCTGTAGAGGTTTTGGGACCGAAGTTGGTATTCGTTCCCATTTTGGGTTATGAGTCCTGCGTTTATCAGCTTTTTCAGGTGGTTTAGGACTGCGACACGTGAGAGCTGTAGTTCTTCGGTCAATTCGGTACTGGTAATGCCTTTTCCTAATCTTGATTTCTCAAGTATTTGTGTAAATATCGATGAAACGGTCTTTTGTTTGTCGATTTTTTCGAAAAATCCGAATGACTCGCAAATCCAGTTTATCTCGTTTAGGACTTCTCTGTTGAATGGTTCTTCCAGGTTGCGAATTAGTAGTTGCTCCATTATAGTATGGGAAACATATCCAATAAAATTAAATAATAGATTATTATTTAAATATTAATAAGTATCATTTACATGTGTATTTAAATACTTAATATGTCAATGTCCTTAGATTACATACAAACGATTTTCTTCAAGGAGGTGGTTATTATGTGGAGTCGTCAGAAAAAAGCCGGAAAAAAAGGGAAAATGATGCCCTTACCTGATGACAACCTAGCGTATGAATCAGACCATGATTCAGAAGAATCGATTTCCATTGAAGAAGAAAGAAACTATTTTTTCGATCTGTATCAATAAACCAGATCTCTATTAGAACACAAGTCGCAGACAAATTTAATAATAAATATCAAGAAAGCTAATAGGAGGAAAAAATGAGCGAACTAGAAGCATGGAAAGAAAAACTAGAAAAAATTATTAAACACATCGAAGAAGACGAGATATCAAGCGAAGAAGACCTCGTAGAAGAAATCGAAGACCTCGCAAAAGAGATAAGAGACTCTATTGAAGTGGGAGAATCCAAAGACGAAGAAAGCGAAGAAGAAATCGAATAACACACATTTCCCATAAAAAACAATAAATGGTGCTCGAGGTCCAGGAAAAAACACCTATGACCAATGAACACCCTCTCACTCAATAATAATTAATAAAAAAACAGAGGAAAAAAATGGCACAAATGCAAGGACAACAAATATTCATATTACCAGAAGGTGCGCTTCGAACACAAGGTCGAGACGCCCAAAGAAGCAATATAGCAGCAGCAAAAGCTATGGGAAACATGGTCCGGACTACTCTTGGACCTATGGGGATGGACAAAATGTTAGTCGACGACATGGGCGACATAGTCATCACAAACGACGGCGCAACCATCGTCTCCGAAATGAACGTCGAACACCCAGCCGCAAAGATGGTCGTGGAAGTAGCCAAGACCCAAGACGCCGAAGTAGGCGACGGAACAACGACAGCAGTCGTACTAACAGGAGAACTCCTAAGCCAAGCCGAGGAACTATTAGACAAAAAAATACACAGCTCAGTCATTGCACGAGGCTACAGGATGGCCGCAAATAAAGTCCAGGAAACACTGCAAAAAATAGGCAAGCCAGTCACAAAAAATGACGTTGCAATCCTGAAAAAAATCGCCGAAACCGCGATGACTGGAAAAAGCGTCGGAGAAAACAGAAGCTACCTGGCAAACCTAACCGTTCAAGCTGTGACTCAAGTGTCTGAAGAAAGAAACGGGAAAACAACCGTAAACATCGATGATATCCAGATTGAAAAGACAAAAGGCGCAGGCATAACCGAAACCGAACTAATCAAAGGCATCATACTAGACAAGGAAGTAGCTCACCCTGGGATGCCAAAACGCATGGAGAACGCAAAGATTGCTCTTGTAGATGGCGCCTTCGAAATAAAGAAGACCGAGACAGACGCAGAAATTTCGATAACTAGCCCAGAGCAGTTACAAAGCTTCGTCGAGCAAGAAGAAAAAACCCTAAAAGAGCTGGTGGATAGCGTGATTAAATCCGGAGCAAACGTATTGATCTGCCAGAAAGGCATCGAAGATTTACCACAGCATTACCTGGCAAAATCGGGCATCCTCGCCATAAAAAGCGCCAAAGAATCGGACATGAAGAAACTATCGAAGGCCACGGGTGCACGAATAGTGACCAACATAAAAGAACTCAGAAAAACAGACTTAGGTCAGGCAAAACTGGTGGAAGAAAAGAAGATAGGTGGCGAAGAGATGGTGTTCGTAAGGGAATGTAAAAATCCTAAAGCAGTAAGCATTCTCATTCGAGGAGGCACCGAACACGTAATAGCAGAAGCCGAACGAAGCATCAAAGACGCTCTCGGCGTCGTTAAAGCTTCAATCGAATCAGGGAAATACGTCACTGGCGGAGGCTCCGTTGAAATCGAGCTTTCAAAGGAACTCAGAGACTATGCAGACGGTGTCGGAGGCAGAGAGCAACTCGCAGTCCGCGCCTTTGCAAACGCAATCGAGATAATCCCCAGAACACTCGCTGAATCTGCAGGGATGGATGCAATAGACACATTAGTGAATCTTCGGGCACGCCACGATAAAAAAGACGGGAAAAACGATGGTGTGTCGGTTTTGGATGGCTCAATCAAGAACATGTTAACGAAAAATGTTCTTGAACCGGTAAAGCTAAAGGAACAGGCAATCAGAAGCGCAAGCGAATCGGCCGAGATGATACTGCGCATCGACGACGTCATCTCATCCAGCACAAAGAGACCTCCCATGCCTCCAGGCGGTGGAGGGGGATACGACTAAAACCAACGTGAAAAGTGCTACCTACGCACCAACCTACAATATATCCTCTAAAAAATGCGGTGAACTATCAACATGCACGGAAATCCAAACAGAGCGAGGCACTGCCAAAGATGCGGCAGCGTAAGGGTGGGCTATGAAACCGGATGCAGGGTGTGTGGGAACGCGTTTCCTTCCGAAACCAAAACCGAATCAAAAAAGCAAAATCCCAAACTCAGGCCCTCAGCGTAGCGTTTTCTTTGTAAAATTAGCCGGAATCAAGAAAATGAGGTTCGAACTAATTCCATGCATCTATTCAATCAGAAAATATATCCCTCCTGATGATGATTAAGGTTTTTAAATCTTTCCTTCCTCTAAAATAACATTACTTTATTGGGGGGGAAATATGGAAAGACAATTATCTACATTAAGTCCAGAACTTCAGATACAAGCTGATGCTACTAGCCTTCTGAGAAGTTTGATGCTTAATGTTGGAATTATAACGAAAAAGGCCGAAAGAGAACATCCTAATACTAAAGTCCACCTTTCACATGGTGGTGATATAAGAGAAGATCCAGAAGGATGGATGCATAAGGGAGACGTCTCCGTGAAGGTGACACCTAACCCCTGCTGTAGTCAAGATTCCCTTGGAAAAACTCATCCATGGGATGTGATAGTAAATATGAGATCTGATTCCAATACAGGTAGATTTCCTCCTGAAGGTTGGGGGATTGTATTAACTGAAGTCCAAGGAGATAAGACGCATAGGGAGCTTGGAAGACAACCATTTGATAACAAAGGTTCTGTGACATTCCCAGGATTAGTCCAACCACACAAGGAAATCCAATTTTTATTAGCTACAAGATTAGACCCACAAGAACCGAGGCCAGGGGAAGCTACTCTTGAGAAACTCATGTAATGTACCCCTATTTCCTACTCCCTCTAAATCGCTAAATCAGAAAATACACTGGGAATTCAAGATAAACATGCGGACTTTTTGAACACATTGTACAAAACGCGTCTCCCGCAAGCCCTTCATTTATAAGCCTTTAGCATAGCGAATTTAACTGATTTTTTTAAGGGGGCAGAATGTGATTTGGACTAATTCTCTGACTCAATTATTGGTTTTTAAGGGAATTATAGTATAGTTATAGTTATGGGGTCGGTTGGAAAAATAGGTTTAATAATCGCTTTCTTCCTGGTATTGTCGGGTGCAGCCCAAGCCGTCGACTGCTTTTGCGCCACCTGCGACGAGTGCGAGGTTCAGCTCAACAACCAGAGTTGCACCATCGTCTACCTGACCGATGATGTGATAGACCATACCTGGACGTGCATCGACGACCCGGAGAATTTCAGCAATAAAGTGTTCGACTGCCAGGGACACACTCTTGACGGCATAAAGGCCACAAGTTACGCAGTAGATGCCACATATAAAATCAATATAACCATACGAAATTGTGTATTGACGGAATGGCACCGGGGAATCTATCTCCGGTACTCCAACCATAGTACTTTCGAAAACAATGTTCTAATAGAGGACACCGACGATGGCATCTACATCGGTTA
Source organism: Candidatus Altarchaeota archaeon (assembly GCA_043820265.1). Lineage (GTDB taxonomy): Archaea > Altiarchaeota > Altiarchaeia > IMC4 > JBDREA01 > JBDREA01. The sequence continues at coordinate 18,135 of JBDREA010000084.1, forward strand.
CAGCTCATACAACAACATCGTTATAAACAACACTGTTACGGCTGGAGGAGTCGGTATCCTAGTAGATTGTCCATTCCCCTACCTTTGCAGGGGCAATACTATCCTAAATAATACCGTGCGCTCAAATGGGGGGTGGGGGATATACATCTATTACGCAAACGCGACACTCATCGCCAACAATAGTGTGGAAAACAACACTCGTGGTATCGGCATCGGAGATTTTTCAAACAACAATACTGTAATCGGCAATACAGTCAACGACAATCAACAACACGGCATCGACATCGACAGCGACGCCACCAACAACACCTTGGAATCGAACACCATCTGTTTCAACAACCAAACCGATTCGGGTATTGCCTGGTATGACGTCTTTGATACGGACCCTCATTTAGACGATAACAACTTAGGAAACAACAACACATGCGACACCACCTACAACTACAATGACACCGGAGCAGTCGGCTGTACATTAAGTTGCACGGCCGAGGTGAGCACCACCTGTTACTGCTCCACCTGCGATGAATGTGAGGTTCAGCTCAACAACCAGAGCTGCACCATCGTCTACCTGACCGCCGACATCACCGGCCAGGCCGTTACGTGCATCAACAACCCCGCCAACATCAATGACACCATCTTCGACTGCCAGGGCCACTCCATTGAGGGCACGGGAGCTAATGCAGGCATCACGACGACCAGCAAAGGCAACCTCACCGTCCGCAACTGCGTCATCCAAAACTTTGCCACAGGCATCTACAATTATTACGGCGACTACTGTTCGTATATCAACAATACATTTTATAACATGTCATCCACCTGCATGTACATCAGCGGGAACTCGGGAGACCGAACGGTAGAATACAATCTTATAACAGGCAATACTATTAACGGCAGCTTTAGGGGCATACGGCTCATAGACGACTGCCGCGACAACATAATCGAGGACAACGTCATAACATATAACACTCAACAGGGC
>JBDREA010000085.1:0-10483 GCA_043820265.1 Candidatus Altarchaeota archaeon
TGATTCTTAAAATGCATCGTTCTCAAAAAACCTAACTCCTTGAGACTTCCTTTGATAGCTCGTAGATCTTCTCCAGATCAAACACGTAGTCGTTTTTTGAGAACAATTTCTTTATGATCTTCCTGTGAATCTTCATTTTAAGGTTTCCGACGCCTATTGCTCCCACGCCCATTGTCCCGTCGCCCAGGTCGGTTAGATCGTCTTTGACGCCGACTCCCTCTATTCCAAGGGGGGGGACTGCGTTTGTATCCACCAAGACCTTCAGCTTAGACAGACGAGACCTGGTCTCTTCTTTGAGTAGGAGGACTCCCGGCGCACCCGCTCCGATCACTGCATCTGCGTCGCTTAAGACCTCTCCGACTTCGTCTACCATTCTGCATTCATGGGATACGACATTCACGCCAAAGGATTCCTTCATCTTTTCGCAGGCAGACTTTGCCTTTTCAAGGTTCCTGGAAGTAATAGATACGTTTGCTCCCTCCTTTGACAGAAGGGGTGCGATGCACTTTCCAACTGGGCCGGTGCCTGCCAAGACAACAACCTTTTTCCCTTTTATGCTGCCATCGAATCCTTCAATCACCTTCCTGACCGCAGCAGCGCTGGTTGTGAATGCGCCTTGGGGATCGGCTGCGACCGAGACTCTGAAGTCTCCAAAGAAAGTTTTTTCAACTTCTTTGAGGACGGATTCAGCTGCCTCGATATTGCTTCCGGAAATGAAGATAGCAGTGTTCTCCAGGTCCTTGACGCCTCGGGTGAAAATGCAGTCGTATACGATTCCCTTGACATCTTCAACCTTCACACCGTTTATGGGAAAGACAACATCCGCTCCGGCATCGTAGGCGACGACTACATCGAATACGCTGGGTTCGGGATCAGTTGATAGAGCAAAAAGAATTTTTTCCATCTTTTTGAGATTCACTTAAACGATTTATAGTTTCAGCATGTGTTTTTCGATCATCTCATCGATCCTTCCAGTCGCAGGAACCATCGGCAGGATGTGCTCTTCTGGATCGACCATGACGTCGAGCACCGTTGTCTCCCCTGATTTCATAGCCTTCTTTAGAGCTTCTCTAATCTCACCCGGGCGCTCAATCCTCACACCTTTTGCACTAAACGATTCCGCGTATTTCACGAAATCCGGCAATTCCCCCAGGTATGTGTGGCTTCTGCGCTTACCATAAAACAGGTCCTGCCACTGCTTGACCATGCCAAGATACCGGTTTTCCAGGATGAGTACAACCACCGGGATGTCCTCGTTCACGCAAGTCGCGAGATCCTGGCTGGTCATAAGAAAGCTTCCCTCGCTTGCGACATCCACGACCTTGTGATCCGGTCTTGCCACCTTGGCTCCAATTGCGAACGGGAATCCTGCACCCATTGTCCCAAGACCACCTGACGTGATGAAGTGCCTTGGATTCTTTATTGTCAGGTAGTGAGCTGCAAACATCTGGCATTGTCCGACCTCGGTGGTGATAATAGTTTTTCCGTCTATCAATGAGTTCAGTTCCTTCATGACTCTCTGCTGCTTGATGGGGGTGTCGTCATAGTCCCAGACCGGAGCATACTCTTTTTTGAACTGCTTTAGCTTATTGGACCATTCCGTCTTTCCCTTGGCCTTCATCTTTGCCGTAAGCTGAAGTAGGTTTTTCAGAATCAATCTTGCATCCCCTACGATCGGAAGATCAATCGCGACGTTTTTCCCGATTTCGGAGGCGTCGATGTCTGCGTGGATGATCGTTGCCTGCGGGGCGAAGTATTCAACGTTCGCAGTGATTCTATCAGAGAATCTGCAACCTATGGCAAAAAGCACATCGCATTCGCTTACCATGAGGTTGGCCGACTTTGTCCCGTGCATCCCCACCATGCCAAGAGCCAGTGGATGGTCTTCTGGGATGTTCCCTTTTCCCATGAGAGTGACTGCGACCGGTATCCCCAGGGATTCAGCCATCTTGATTAGTTCTCCTGTGGCGTAAGCAGCTTTTATTCCGCCGCCCGCGATGATAACTGGTCTTTCTGCTTCCATCAGAAGATTGGCTGCGCTTTTAAGCTGTTTGGGGTGTCCTCCGTTAATTGTCTCTTTGTATCCGGGAAGATCGACGTCTTTTGGATACTTGAATTTGTAGTCCAGGTGGGTTTGTTGAATGTTTTTGGGCAGATCAATGAGTACTGGGCCCTGTCTTCTGGTTGTTGCTATCTTGAAGGCGCTTTTAAATACTGTGGGAATGCTTTCCGGCAGTGTAATCTGGAAGTTATGCTTAGTTATGGGCATGGTAATGCCTATTATGTCGCTTTCCTGGAAGGCGTCGTTTCCGATAGCAGCGACTGCAACCTGGCCTGTTAGGGCGATCATGGGGGCTGAATCCATGTATGCGTCGGCAATACCTGTGACTAGGTTGGTCGCTCCCGGTCCCGAAGTGGAAATGCATACTCCCGGTTTGCCGGTTATCTTTCCGTAAGCCTCCGCTGCATGAGCGGCAACCTGCTCGTGTCTGACCATGATGTGCCTTATCTTTGAGTTATCGAAGAGGACGTCATAGACTTCCATGATGGCTCCTCCCGTCACTCCAAACATATGCTTGACTTTTTCCTCCTCCAAGCACCTTATCATGGCTTCTGCTCCTTTCATTTTTCTGGTGTTTATCTTGTATCCTATTTTATAACTCCTTTCTTTTAAATACAATCAAAGGATTTTTCCCATCATGTGGTGTATGACATGGCAGACGCCGAGTTGAAAATCAGAAGGATATCTCAGTTCGATCTAAGGGAGTTGTCACTTCTTCTTTCGGGGTTGCTCAAAGCCATGGGATATGATGTTTTCTCCCAAAACACACACAAACACAACATTCTATTGGAGGGCCGTAAGGGAGATGAATTTCAGAAGAACGAGATAGGATTCTATGTTTTTCGCGATACAAAAAAAGTAGCGCCAAAAAGTGTTAAATCCGTTTTAGACGAAAAAAGGCTTGTTGGAAAAAAGGTAATCATCACCAGCCTATATGGTTTCACTGCAGGGGTTGGTTCAATGCTCCCTGCTGAAGTGCGGAAAATCGAACCGGAAGAACTCATAGATTTGTTGGAGAAATACCAAGTCGACTCATCCCAGGCCATTCATCATACGATGGTTGAGAAAGCCTATGAATCAGCAATGTCTATGGATGAGGCGACGGAATATTTTGGGGAGCGCAAGACGAGGAAATTCCTTAAGATCGTGGGTTCAGATGAACAACTGTTTAAAGTGGACGAGGGTTTTGCCCCAATTGGTTCGTTTACTGTCACCCGCCAGGATTCAGTTAGGGTTAGAAAGCTGATATCTGCCACTAAAAAGAGCGTGGAAAAAACCAATCGATTCTCCGTCAACCTTAACACAACCCAGCTTTGCTTTGTCGAATCATCCGGGCTGAAACGAAAACGAAGGATTGCAACCTCCGATGTCTTAAAAAAACTTTTTGAACTGGATGAAAAAGCAATGGAGATACTTGCCGATATAATCAGAAACGATGAGATAACTTTGGCGGAATTGAGCAAAAGACATTTTTTATTCCACGAAGAAGAACAGGACAAAATAATGATCCTTTCCTCAAAGGGTTTGATAGACGACAAACCCGGTCTTGAACCTGGCTTTATCTCGAATATCGATCTTCCATCCTTTGAAAGCTCCAGCTTTGATATAGAAGAATACCTTGTAAGCGGCTCGGCGCTTGAAACCAGAGTTAAGCCTGATTCAATAGTGTATGAACCGAAAAAGATTGAAAAAATCCTCAGCCGGTTCTTTAGCGGGGTAGCCTCATTTGGGGGTGTGAAATACATGCCTTATTTTCGGGCCACTTTCGTAGACGAACACGAAAGAAGGAGGACTGAAACGAAGTTTTCCCCAAAATTTAAGAACAGATAGTTTTGTGTGTTAGTTGGACTTGAAATACTGTTTTTGCTTGAATCTAAAAATATCCGCGATGATGCTCGAAGGAAACGTCAGCCTTCTTTGCTCGTATCTTTGCACGATTTCGTTGTAGAACATCCGGGAATGGGCTATCTTGTCTTCAGTCTCTATCAGCTCCTCGGCTAATTGTTTATACTGCTCGTTTGCCTTTAAATCGGGATAAGCCTCAGCGACGGCGAAAACTCCTCTGAGAGATGATGAGAGGTTATCTGACGCAATAGCCGCTTCTTTGGGATTATCTGACGAGTTAACAGCCGACCGCGCCTCTGCCACCCTTTCAAAGGTTTGTTTTTCGTGTGTTGCATACTCCTTCACAAATGTAACAAGCTTTGGGATCAAATCGTTTCTGCGTTTCAGCTGGATGTCTATCTGGCTCCACTGGTTATTGCATCTATTTCTGAGCGTGATTAGTTGATTGAAGACGAAAACTAAGGCGATTAGGATTAGAACAACTAATGCAAAGATGATGAAAAATATCATTTAACCTGCCCCCCCTCCACCTCCTCCGCCCCCGCCACCACCTCCTCCGCCTCCGCCACTGAAGCCTCCACCTCCTGAGGTACTTGTAGCGGTTGAGAAAGCAGATGAAAAGGAGCCGACTGCAGACCCAAAAGAAGCGGCTGAGAAACCAGTCATACTGCCTGCATAGATGTTGGAGTGGACTTCTCCTGGGTAGTCCTTGAAGACATTGTCCATTGCCTTCTGAACTTTATCCGCTACATCCAGGGGGATAGAGTAAACGAGGTATTTCTCCCAGAGCACAATCGATTCAGGGGAAACATCTTTGAGGTTGCTGAAATCTGAGAGGAACTTTTTCAGGTTCATCCATTTAATGTAGTGTTCGGCCCCCAAGGGAGTCCGGTTGGGAAGGACATCTGGAAATACGATGGCTAAGAGGATGGCCTCAAGTATTATGGGGATAGTGGCTAGTGGAAAAACTGCAAATGATATGATCGCTACCAATATTGTTGCTCCGATAAATTGATAGTATCCTGTCTTTTTTGAGAAAAAACCCATATCTTTGGCCTGATCTGATACGAATTCCTGCCATTTAAGGAGCCAATTCCTGGTTTGGTTTGGTTTTGCCCGTAAGTATTTTGTCATCTCTTCCAAGGTTACGAGGTTGGGTGTTTCGTCTTTCACCTTGGATGTAAAAAATAGGCCTTCATATCTGAACTTGGCTGTTTCAGAGATTATCGCTAAAAGGAGCCGTTCGCTTTTTGGCAGGTTTTCCTGGGAGGGATCAAGTATCTCAATCTCGTAGTCATCGTTTTCGAACAACCCAAGAATCTTCTTCTTTTTGATTTTTTTCAATCGAAGCCTGCCTTTGATGCATAGGTCAAGCAACTCACCCGCCATCATCTGGGGTTGGGGCGATTTTGTTCCTTGGTGTATCAGGGCATCGACTACTGCTGGGCTGTAGTCATAGGGGACCTCTCTCTCATAGAATGCTTGTTCGTAAACTCGGGGTTCCTTGCCCCATAAGTGCCAGACGAACGCGAAAGCCGCTGCCTCAAGGAATATCAAGAATATCAGGATTGGGATATGAGATATTGGAAGAATCCCCACGGCGAAAAAAATCCCTGATAATAAAACGAAGAATCCAATGATGAATATTGCTGCAATTATCTTTCCTGCTTTTTTGGCTAGGTCTTTGTTGAAGAGACTAATTATTGCTGTTGCAATTATGCCGAAGAATACTAATCCAAAGATGGAAGAGAACATTATCGGGATGAAAATATTGACGCCATCACTACTGTAATCGCTGGTGTTCGAGTAACCTGATGAAGCATAAGTCTCCTCCTCTGAGATGATGTTCTGGAGTCCAACCCCCTCCTTTACAACAGCATTTGTCTGGGAGGGTAAAACGTATCTTGGAAAAACAGTCCTCACCTCCACCCAACTGCGTGCAGGAACATTGAAGGTCTGAAAGATGACGTCCTTGTTGTCCACCATCGCGATCTTTCCTGTCAGCTCAGGGTGTCCCCAGGTGTAGACTTCCTTTGAGTCGTTGACACTGGCCGGTAGGATAATCCGCCCCTCAAGGTCTCTCACTCCTACATCCCATCCTTCACCCCATACCTTCCAGTTAAGGTCTACGACGTCTTCGTAAACCGACAAAGCTTGAGTCAGCTGGTATCTGATGGTGAAAGTCCTCTTTTCGTTTGAGGCGCTATAATACCATTTTACCCTCAAGTCGTTACCCAAATTTGAAGATTCGAATTTCAAGGGTTGATCTCGTTCAAAAACAGAAACGTCAGTTATCTCCCATTGCCCCTTCCTGATGTCCCTGTAGGCGAAACTAAACGATCCGCTGAAATCCAAGGTTAAATTCTCCTCCACATCGATGGACCCATCCTGATTAATATTCATCAAGATGAAGGCCTTGTCGATGATGTAGGACTTGGCCGAGACAGAGTTCGAAAGAAAAATCAGAGAAAAAAAGATCAAGAGAACAAATAAGACTCGGCTAGATTTCGACATAAAAACTAACTCACAAACAAACCATAAAAAACAAATTAAATCGGCTTCGTATGCTTATCTGTTCGGTTCGATTATTACCTTGATTGACTCCTTTCCTTCGGAGACGAGTTTAAAACCCAGTCCAGTTTCGTTCAAGCTTAATCTGTGCGTAACTAAATCTTCCACTTCCACCAACCCCTTTGAAATCAATTCAAGAGCTTGCCTTAAATCCGAGGAATCCGCTGCGTAGGTCTGGGTGAGGCTTAATTGCCTGAACCAGAGATCGTTTAGGGGGAGGGGGTAATCGACTCCTGGGTCGGCCGGAGCGAAAAAAAGGACGGTACCGCCTTTTTCGACGCATCCGAAGGCCTGTTTCACGGCCGACACCGCACCAGTAGTCAAAATAACAGTGTCTACTAAGCCACCGTCGTTTTTTTCTTTCACGAATTCACGGATATCCATCCTTGCATCAATCGCATAGTCCGCCCCGGATTTTTCTGCCTTCTCCAATTTATACTCCTGAACATCAGATGCAAAAACTTTTTTTACCCCCAATGCCTTGGCAAGCTTAATATGCAGTAGACCTGAAATACCCGAACCCAGCACCAGTACACTTTGACCTTCTTTGACGCCTGCCTTCTTTTGAGAGCGAAGCACACAACCCAATGGTTCAACGAATGAGCCCACCTCAAATGAGACGTTATCTGATAGGGCTAAAACCCCTCCCTTCTCTATGTTGATCTTTGGGATCCGAATGTATTGGGAAAATCCTCCAGGAAAAAACTTGGTCTTGCCTATCATCTCGCAGCTTGTTTCCCTGTCGCTTAAACAAAATCTACAGCTTGCGCAGCAGACGTGATGGGTCGCCATGATGCGGTCGCCTACCTTGAACTTCGTGACCCCCTCACCAACCTCTTCGATCACTCCAGCGACCTCGTGTCCAAGAACGAGAGGGGCCTTCTTTATCCGATACCACTCCATCAAGTCGCTTCCGCAGATGCCTGAGGCCATGCATTTCATGAGGATCTCGCCGGCATCAATTTCTGGCTTGGGCAATTCCTCGACCCTAACATCTGCGTTGCTGTAGTACATCGCAACTTTCATTTTGTTCGAGAATTTTTTGAAAGAAAGTTAGAAGTTATTTTTCCCTCTTTTTCTCCTCAAAGACCTGGAGGGCCTCTTTGGGCGAAGCGTTTTTGTGGACTACTTCGCGCACGGCCTGGATCATTGCAACAGGATCCTCGGACTGGAAGATGTTTCTTCCCATATCAACACCCACAGCTCCCGCATTAATGGCATTGGACGTCATCTCCAAGGCTTCCTTTTCAGGCAGCTTCTTTCCGCCAGCCATGACAACGGGAACAGGGCATGTGTCGACGACTCGTTCAAATCCTTCGCAGTAGTACGTCTTTACGATACGGGCTCCAAGTTCGGCCGCCATCCTTGAGGCAAGAGACAGGTATCGGGCATCCTTGACCAGATCCTTTCCAACGGCAGTAACAGCAACGACAGGGATCCCGTATTCTTCGGCTTCATCGATCACTTTTGTGAAATTGAGGATGGTGTCTCTTTCGAAATCTGAACCGACCATGATTGAAAATGCAACTCCAGCCACGTTAAGTCGTATTGCGTCCCTCATCGAGGCGACTATGCCTTCGCGGAGCAATTCTTTACTGAGGATGCTTGTGCCGCCTGAAACCCGAAGCACTATCGGAACCTCAGAGTTAGGATCGATATAATTTCTTAGGGCTCCGCGAGTAAGCATCAAGGTATCAACATAAGGCAAAAGCGGATTCACCGTATCCCCTATGTTTTCCAAGCCGGTTGTCGGTCCCATAAAGTATCCATGGTCTACAGCCAACATTACAGTGCGCCCGGTCTTAGGTTTTATAATCCTCGCTAATCTGTTCTTCATACCCCAACTCATCTTCTAAACCTCCAAAAAATGATTTTATTTAACCTGCTTTTCTGGCCTAATGATCAAATAATCCTTTTCGATCAACCAGTGATGGAAATCATAGGTCGTGTATCTGCATTTAGTCTTGCAGATAGACCTGATAGTCTCATATTCAACTGAGCCAGATTCTTTGGTGTCCAAATCCAATTGGACCGGACAAGAAACATCCTTGCAGAACTCCCGCCTCTGATAATCAACATAACCAGGAATTGACATAATGTAAACCAAAGAAAACAAACAATAAAAACTAAACGGTACACCCACAACGTTCAATATCTTAATATCCCCGATAAAGGAAGAACTAATGAAACAGTTTCGCCCTGGCTGTTCTTTTGTTCTCACAAAAGGTTTATTACTTAAAATCGGCTTTTAAACATAACTGTTTGTGAGTTTCAATCAACGTGGAAAGTGTTTCCTATTATTTTTCGTCGTAGGGAGTCTCAAGGTTATACTCGATTTTTCCAAGTTTATCCCAGAGGATATTTGGTGATGATTTTTTTAGGAATACTACTTCGTTTCCAGTTGGAAGTATAAACCTGTGGGAGATATATTCTTTTTGGATATCTGGAATGTAACGAATCAGAGTGAAATCAACACCATAGATTATATCCGGATCTTTCTCGCCAATGGAGTATGTATAATTCCACTTATTATGGCCTGGGTGAAACTCTCTCCAATCCTTTATCTGCATCCTTTCACGAGCAATTTTCGCATCATTTTTCCCTAGCAAGTCAATGAAAGTTCGATTGCTAAAATAGGGAGTTATCCCCGCCCTCCACACAGTTATTGTTGCATTAGGAAACGTAACCTCCCTAAGCACTTTTGCTATGATAACCGCACCCGGATGCATTTCCACATGGAGTGGTGGATTTTTCAAAAGAACATAATCAAGATTCATATAGTTATGCGTATTAAGAGAAATGGAAAGCAGGATATTCATGCAAACGAAAAATGCAAATAATCGTTTCCCTTCAATTGGTATTGTCTCAAGTGGTTTAAATATTCCATAGCATAATAAAATCAAAAAGAAGGGCATAACAACAGAAACGTATCTGTCGGCCCCACCAAACCAACTCCACACATCTCCCCCAACATAGATGCTATATGCTAATTGAACAATGAAGACATAGGCAAGTAATAGTTTCTCATTCTGTTTTTTTGGAATAATCAATGCGAGAATGGCGAATAGAAATGGGATAACTGAAATCCCCCGGATAAAGAAATTAGCCATTGCAAGCCCTTTCATAATCCTATCACTTGCTGAGATCCCGGTAACTTTTAGGTAATACGTATTTGGGAGGAATTCACCAAAGTTCCAGTATCTGAATAATGTCTGGCCCCCTACGAATATCACAATGAATAATAGTACCCACATTATCCTCTTCGCTTGAAACCGTTTCCGGGCAATTAATAAAAATGCCGGAACCGCAAGAAAATTAATCAGAAAATCTACCCGCAACAAGGAGCCAATACCAAGTAATAATAAAAGACGATTGCTTACTACTACCTTACTCTGGAGGCACCTTAGAGATTCCAAGAGGACAAGGCTCATAATAACTAAGATTGGGCCAACGTCCATTCCCTGAAGTGCGAAGTTGTTGATTGGATAGTAAAAAGCAGTCAGGAATAAACTACTGGTTACGATAACTTTAGACCCCTCCGCAACAAACTCTGCTATTTTCCTAATAATGCTAAGAGCATACAGTACCAATATGAGTTCAGTTAATTGGATGATTAGACTAACCTTTGATCCATCAATGGGTAACAAATGAACCAAAGCCATATACAAGACAAACAAAAAATTTGAATAACCCTCGACATATTCACCCCCGGGATTCCATCGCAGGCCATGCCCTTCTGCAAGATTACGGGCATACCGCATTGAAATCATCGCATCATCGAATAGACAAAAATATCTTGTCCCATTTATTACAAAACTGGTACTGTAAATGAAATAGATTCCATACAAAAAATATACAACCAATAATAAAGAGAATGCAGTTATCCCAAATCTCTTATAATCACGAATTTTGATAGCGACATTCATCACATGTACTCCTAAGATTAGTAGAAATTATCCCCTCAGATTATTTAAAATCCCCCTAATTAAAAGACCCTTTAGAAAA
>JBDREA010000086.1:0-19324 GCA_043820265.1 Candidatus Altarchaeota archaeon
TGCCAGACATGGTCCATGGGCAATCCTTCTTTTGCCCAAGCATACATTCCCCCTTCAAGATAGCCGATTGTGTCATCTAATCCCACTCTTCTAAGCCAGGTCACAACCTCGTCTACTTCCTCAGGTGAATCAACCACAAGCAGAATCTTCTTGTCGGGAGGCACTATCCAGCCTGCAAACGTGATGAAATTCCCTGTAAAGTCAATATGATATGCTCCAGGAACATGCTGGCCTCCAAATGATTCCACCGTTCTCACATCCAAGACAATGGTGTTTTTCTTGTCGGCATTTTTTTTGAAATCTCTTGGTTTTATTGGTTTGTATTGAGGAAGCTCTTTAATGAGTTTGGGGCCTTTTCGGTTGATTTCACTGCATCTTGAGAAATGGTCTGGTGCAGACGGCATGTTGGTGGTTAATGATTTGATGAACTCCTCCTCGTCTAATATCTGGAGTTCTGAATTGTAGAGTTTCTCGTATCCTATGGTAGACGACCTTTTAGCTCCCATCGACCTACCGCATAGCGAACCAGCTCCATGCGCAGGGTAGACCTCACAGAAACCAGGCAAATCCATTAGTTTATCATGCAAACTATTGTAGAGGTCTGATGCAAGTTCCATCGCCCTTCCTGGAAAAAGGTCTGGGCGTCCCACATCACCGACAAAAAGCGTGTCACCACAAAAAATACTTACTGGTTTTTCACCTCTTGATTTGTCGACTACTACGTATCCCACTCCATCAGGAGTATGTCCTGGAATGTCTATCACGGTAATTTCCATGTCTTCAATCTTGAACTTATCCCCCTCACTTGCAGCGACATGGTCAAAATTGCAGTTACCTGATTTAGGAGCGTAAATCTTCGCATCTGTTTCCTCAGCTAATTCAATATGGCCTGACACAAAGTCCGCATGAAGGTGAGTCTCTAAAATATGAGTTATCTTCAACCCCATAGTTTTGGTGGCGTCAATATAGGTTCTTACGTCTCGTGTTGGGTCTACTATTGCGCACGTCTTTGAACCCCCTAAAAGATAGGAGGAGTGTGCAAGCCATTTAGTAAAAAATTGTTGAATAATCATTTTTCCACCCTTTAATCCATAGTATATTCAGATAATAAAACATCATATCACCGGGAAAATGCTTACAACCAGCAATATCGTGATTGCAGTAAAAACACCGATTACTAGCCCTGTTTTTACTAGGTGAAAAAAAGGATAACACTACAAATTAATTCCTTCATCAACCTAGTTAATCCTTTAATAAAATATAATCTATGACTTGAACAATGATTTGGAGTGCCGAAGGCGGGCCTCGAACAATCTGTTCATAAAAGCATAGTTTATTTAGCCTTTTCCAAATCTCTTCTTTGCTGCTTTAGTGGGAAATAATTTAGATAACGTTTTTTGTTGCCATTTGGAAAATTTACTTATGCATTCAGGACAAATATCCACATCTTTGTTTTCATCAATCTCTAAACGGTTGAACTCAATGGAATATCCCATAATTTTATTGTTGCAGAGCACACATAATTTATCCATTTCCTATAGGATATTAGAAATAGAAGACAAAATAAAGAAAGTTGTGCCGAAGGCGTGACTTGAACACGCGACTTCCAGATGACTCAGCGTCATTCTGAAAGCTCCTAGCCGTTGGGCTGGGCGCCTACAGGTCAACCCCTTAATTAGGGGTTGGGGCTTATGAGTCTGGCGCTCTAACCAATCTGAGCTACTTCGGCTTATGTTTATTAATTTCTTTATTGTTTTTTGAGTCTGGCGCTCCGCTCGAAACGCCTCGCGTTTCGGCGCGCCAAAAGCGCTCTGCGCTTTTGAGCGTAACCAATCTGAGCTACTTCGGCGTATGCTTCCTCCTTGTGTATGTAGCCGAAGTGGGCGACGAATTGATGAGTCGCCTCCACTTCGGCAAACAATCATACTTACACCAGCTTGCCGAAGTCAGCAACTCGAAGGTTTCCGTTGACTTCGGCGTACTTTTGGTTTACTATTTTTCGGTTTTAACGTATTTAAGCTTGGCATTCTAAATTTAGGGGTACTATGAAGAAGAGAGGTTTTGTTGGCTTGTTTTCTATCGGTCTGCTTTTGATTTTGACTGTTTTTGTATGGGTGGGACCCGGCCAGGTTGTTGATTCGCTTCGTTTGTTGAGTTTACGGTATGTTGTCTTGTTTTTTGGTATCCAGGTTTTGATGATGGTTTTGTGGGCTTTGAAGTGGTGGGTTGTGTTGTCTCCGCAGAGGGTGCCTTTTTCGAAGGTTTTGCCCGCTTCGTTTGTCGGTTATCTTTTTAACTGTCTTACGCCCGCTAATATGGCCGGGGGAGAGCCTGCCAGGGCTTATGTACTCTCGAAGATAGATAAGATTTCTGCTGAGAGGTCTGCTGCTTCAGTTCTTGTGGATTTGTTTTTGGAGATATTGGTGATCTTTTTGTTTGTCGTTATTACCTTGTTTATTGCTTTGACCTATGATCTTCCTTCGATCCTTTATGCTGTGATGCTTTTAGTTGCCCTTTTTATGTTAGGTTTGTTTTTTCTTTTTTCTTATCTTCCAGTCAATGAGAGTTTTTCTCGCAGTATGTTTCATAAGATAATCTCTTTTGCTAGCCATTTCCCTTTTATCAGAGGTCATGCCATGGAGGCGTCTTCGAGGATCGATAAGATTGTGGATAATTTTATGGATGCGTTAAAGATAAATCTTGATAATCCTAAGCTTTTGGGGGCTGGTTTTCTAATATCGATCTTTATCTGGGCTATCAGCATTTATCGGAGCTATCTGATTTTTTTGATGTTGGGTGTTGAGATTTCTCCTGCCATCCTCATCATCGTCCGGGTTGTAGTTGCTGCCATCAGTCTCTTTTCTGTCATCCCAGGGGCTACCGGGATTTTTGAGGGTTCTTCGACATGGCTTTTTCACTTGTTTTCCATTGATGCAAGGACTGCCTTAGCGGCTACTTTGATCGACCGCCTCTTTAGTTTCTGGCTTGGAATGGCTTTGGGTGTTGCTGCGTCGCTTTATCTTGGCACCAATCACATCATTAAACGCTACATCGATAGCGGCAGCCAAAAAGGCTTTTAAAGTCGAAGCACGTATATATTTTTCTTTACTTTCCCCGCCTTAGCGTAGTTTGGTTAACGCGTCCGCCTGTAGTTTGTTTCGCAGATTTTTTCTGTTGCGGACCCGCGGCCAGCGGAAGATCCCCGGTTCAAATCCTGGAGGCGGGACATTTTCTTTTTTATTTGTTGGTTTTCAATTGAGTATCTGAAATGGATTACAAGATTTTAGCTGTCTTTTTAGGGTTGTTTCTTGCTTCTTCCTTTGTGACCGGTACTACGGTTGTGTTGCTAAACGATACTGAACCTGACATTTTTGCCCTTCATCAACTGACTCTTTCGGGGGATTTGGCGGCAAACGAGCTTACGATTTCTGGTAGCGGGGAGGTTGTCTCAGGGGAGCTTGTGAAAGTCTATCTCTTGGGTCCTTCAACTGATATTCTTATCAAGGATCTTCGGGTAAACCAGAAACGAATGAGTGTTTCCTTTGACGATAGAGGATACTTCTTTCTGGCAGAAAAGGGGGTATTCGAGCTATCCTCTGATCTTGAGGTTAGAACGATCGGTCAACTCCGTTTGAAGGTCCCCGGACCCCTAAATCACCTACACTTTGACCTAGACAACGGTCACGCCATCGGAGGGGATCGTTTCGGGCAGTTCAACCAGGAGGTCATTCTTCAGAGGTGGGAGAAGGTCTCTATGGTCGCAGACGGCAGCTTCAAGTATAGCTTCGCAGAAAGGAATTCCTTTCATTATCTTTTGAATTTGCAGGCTTATGGTTCGACGTTGGGTAGTTTTGACCTGGATCTTCCAAACGGGGAATCCGTCACTTCGGTTACTGGGGCTATCAAGTGGGCTCAAGAGGGGAGCAGACTCACCTTGGAGCTGACAGGTGAGAGATCTTCTGTGACCGTCAGGGGGTATTTCAACTCCAACCGGTTGACTGTGCCGTTGCCTGAAGACAGGCACCATGTGCTTATCGAAAGCGACCCGCAAAAAAAGATCACTGTTTCGACGAATGCCGAGGAAATTGATATTTCACAGAGCACCCTTTCTCCAGGTTACTCGAATGCGAGGGCGTTCATAGCAAGCAGAAATCAGCCGATTTCTGTTCAAGTGAAAGAGCTGGGTTTGCTTCCCTCACTTGCTGCAACCGTTGACAGCGCAAACCAGAGGATTGCGATAACAGACAAGGGATCAATCATCGGCGAATTGAACTATCAATACAAGAACACTGGACAAGACTATATCGAATTCGATGTCCCGGGCCAGCCCCTCTATGCGTCAACGGGAAGTAAGCCGATTAAACTAACAAAGGACGAAAAGTTCCTCTTAGCCTTCCCGAAAACCTCAGACAATAGGGTGAACAGCTTTGAATTGGTATACTTTGATTCCCGAAATAAACTGGGTTTTTTCGATATCATTGACATTCCGATTGCAAGTTCCGAGCTTCCTATCTCCACCATGAACACCCAGATCTATCTGCCGACAGACGTCTATGTCCTGGAAACCCTGGGAGCAAAGGGGGGAAGCGAACTTCCAGAGGCCTCTTCTGCGATTTTTTTCCTATTAATAATTGGATTTCTTGCCGGTTTGGTTGAGAAGAAAAAAGGATTCATTATAGGATATCTGATCTTCTCAATAGGTCTTTTATCTTTAAATGGAAACCTATTTTTCTTACTTATAGCCATCAGCATTATAACAATCCTGCGGCGCCACATATCAAAGGACCAGTTCAAATGGGCTTCGGCTGGAGCTGGACTCCTCATCGCAGGAGCAATAATTATCATCGTTGGTATCGCCTTTATTTTCCTCATCTGGCAGGTAGGGATATTCAATATGGGAGCGCCAATGATGTCTAGATCTGTTAGCACAGCAGAGTACGGGGGAGACTATGCGATGGTTGAAGATGAAGCCATGCCGGTGCCACAGATGAAAGGATTAGCTGTGTTAGGCGAGGGAAGCGGAGCCATAAGTGCTCCGGTAAGAGAAGGAGTCTACCCGGTCAAGCTCCAGCTACCCAATCTTGGAAAAACAATAAGAGTCCAGAACTTTTTAGTCACGAATGAGAATCCTGTAAAACTACAGGTTGTCTTGGTCTCCACTTGGTTAAAATACCTACTCTATCTTGTGGCGTTACTGGCGGGCTTTAAAGCTTATAGGATCCATAAGCCTCCCGAAAAACAAAAAAATTAATTTTTAAAGGTTGCCTCGGTATTTATACTCTGCCCAAAAACCGTGCGCAACAACCTTTTTTTGCGTACAAATCAAGCGGGGTTGAGCAGTCAGGAGTGCTCGTCGGGCTCATAGAACCCTTTTTCTTTTAAAAAAGAAAAAGCGTTCACGGAAAAAGAAAACCGTGGAAATTCGGCTCCCTAATTTGCCTCCGGCAAATTGGGCACCAAAATTCCGTAGGAATTTTGAGTGTCGCCGAATTCAAACAAAGGTTTGAGTGACCCGAAGGTCAGTGGTTCAAATCCACTCCCCGCTAAAGAACCCCTTTTTTTAGGAAAAAAGGTGTTTCATCCCCCCAAAAAAACCTGTTTCTACGAATCGAAAATCGTATCGGAAAAATCTTTGGTGTCGTGGTGTTGACCGAAGCTTCTCCGAGAAAGAATTGAAACGCCTCTTTATTGGCTTGGGTAGAGGGTTACTCGTTGGGTCGTTATTGTGGCTGGGGTTTTGAATTGTATGTCGGTTTTTTTACCTACTCGCGGTATGAAGCTCATCGAAACTGGCGTTGATTCTCCTATTGAATTTGTACTTTGAAATTGGATTTTTATGACGTCTCCTTTTTGGACGTAGTGATTCTGCCAATCCGATGCGTTTTGGAGGAATGTAACATTAAATATTGTTGCGCTTCCAGTTGTGTCGAGCCCTCCGTAGTTGATGCTTTGGCTTGTTGACGAGGTGTCAAATGAGATTACTGAGTCATTGAGTTTGATTGTGTTTGAGCCGGGCTGAAGACGCAGCAGTATCTCAAAGTACTCGATGTTGCTGTTCGAGGATCCGTCGGTTGCAATAACAGAAAAGACTTCTGCCCCGGTTGCTACACCGGCCTGGGTTTCCCCCCCTGTTGACAAGGCTTGTTGCTGAAGGCTGCCGCTTGTGCTCAAAAGGACTGCCGCAGCTACTGCGGCGACGAGGATGACTGCGATAAATATTATTAGGGTGCCGATACCCATCAATCCTTTGTCTCCCTTTGATTTGCCTTTCATTTTTCAGAGATTGTCTAGCAATCATTGTTTTTCTAAGTTATTAATAATACTCCATTAGATCATCAGATATCCAATCCCAAATCCAAGTAATAGTCCGATTGTTATTGGTGGGAGGGCTGGTAGAGTGGCCTTCTTTTTTTGGGTTATCAGATAGATTAATGACGCAAGTCCCAGAAACCCCCCCAACGAAGTGGTCAGGGCTGAATAAATCGAGTAATCTCTGAGGACTGAGACCGTGAATACCAGAGGTATTGCGAGATCTCCTGTTCCGAGGCCTAATTCGCCTTCGTCAAAGGGCGCTGAAACCATGAAAGAGTATTTTCCTTTGCTTTCCTCCGCTAGTGTCACCATGTGTTTGGTTCCAAATACTGCGATGAAGTCATAAACAGCCAATATCAGAACCAATATCAATGCAGTTATGAAAGCCAAGGATGCGCCAAGCCATCCTCCAAATCCTGAGATAGTCAGAAATAAGGCAAAATTTGTGACTTGATAGTTTTTCCCTTTCAGCAGATAGAGGGAAAAAACCCAGAGAGTTAGCATCGCACTTATCATCTCGTTTCCTGTGAGGCTCCAGAAGGTCAAACCTGTTCCTACGAGGATTGATATGACCAGTATGATTCGGATGATTATTCCAAGATGGTATTTCATTAGAAGTAGAACAAATCCTGTCATAACTAGGACGTATAGGAAGATCTGCGCGGAGGTTCCTGGGCTTTCGGGGTTTTCGACCGCGGATACGAATTCGTTTTTCTCTATTTTTTCAATCAAGGTGCTCCCAACATATAATCCCAGCACTTGCGTTGCCAGATAAATGGATAATATTAGAACCAGGGTTTTTGCATGTTTCATTTCGACTAGACTTCGTCTGTTAACATGTAGTTGTTGTGTTTGGGTTCGTAGATGTTTCCGACCTTCTTTAGTTCGTCTATCAGGCCTAGGGCCTCGGATTTATCCATACCTTTCTCTTTTGCCATTGCTATGATGTCGTCTGCGAGCGCCACATTATTGTCGCTTTCCTCAACCAGCTCGGAGATTATCTCTTCTACTATGCGGATTTTATCCCTTCTGCTTTTCGGGTGGTCTGTGACGATTCGGTCGATATCGATGAGGCCTGTTGATGTGTCTAGTGCAATTTCTCTGAGTACGAAATTTGTCAGCTCGATTGCTCTGTCCGCATCAGATACTGAGACGATAGGGCTTAATCTTACCTTAGCTGAAGCCTCGCTTAAACGCACCAAAGCATCCAGTTGACGGGGGGTCGCTGCCACGGTTCCGTCCGCCCCCGATGAACGCAGTTGTACGTAGTAGTCTTTTAGTTTTTCGGCCGCGTCATCGCTCATCTGTGGCCGGAAGTTTTTTCTTGCGTAGGCGATGTATTTCGTGAATAATTCTTGGTCGATTTCAGGAGTGATCTTCTCCATTATATCCCCTGCGGTGTGGATCTTCATGATGTGGTCTGCGATTGCCCTGTCCTGTTCCTTATCCAGTATGTCTCTTATCGGGAAGATAAGATCGAATCGGGATAATAGGGTCGGGGGGATGTCGAATTGTTCGTATAATGGCTTGTAGCTGTCGAATCTTGAGAATTTAGGGTTTGATGCTGCAAGTACGGAGGTGTTTGCCTTGAATTTTGTGATGATGCCGGCTTTAGCTATTGAGATGGTCTGTTGTTCCATGGCTTCGTGCATTGAACTTCGGTCTTCTTTTCCCATTTTGTCGAATTCGTCTATCATGCAGATGCCTCCTCCCGCTAAAACAAGTGCGCCTGCTTTTAGCGTCCAGGCTCCGTCTGCGAATTCGTCTTTTTCGGCTGTTGCTGTGAGCCCTGCTCCGGTTGTCCCTTTTCCCGTTACATAGATGCTTTTTGGGGCTATCTGGTCCACGTACTGGAGCATCTTTGATTTCGCCACACCTGGGTCTCCTATCAGTAGGATGTGGATGTCTGATCTGCTTGTGGTCTTATCTGGAAGGATTTTTCCTGATGAACCGCCGAATAACTGAAGCGCTATTGCGTGTTTTACTTCCCGGTATCCGTATATCGAGGGGGCTATTGAGTCGATGATTTTGTCGTAGAGCTTTGGGTTTTTAGCAAGCTTTTTTATCTCTTTTTCTTCTTCTTCTGATATTTCGAGGTCTTCAAACTCCATCTCCAGCCCGATTAGATGGCTGGCTTCGAGGTATTTTGTGTATATGGCTCCCCTGTTTTTTGGGGGTTGAAGTCTTAGGATGCCTGTGACCACCATTTTGTCCCCGGGATTAATTTGGTCTACGAAGTCGTCTTCTACGTATATCTCTATTCGTCTGGCCTGTTCTCCGCCTCTTAGGAGTTCGAGAGGCTCTTGGATTTCCAATTTTTGGATGTCTATCCATTCGCTCTCGTTTGGGTCGAATCTGAATTCCCTTTTGGTGCAGTTCTGGCATTTGAACGGTTGGGTGAGCCCATGGGGGCCTTGGTCCTGCCAGTTTTTTTCCCCGCATGCTGTGCAGACGAATAAGCCTTTTGTTACTTTGGGCAATACGTCGCTTACCCGGTTTACTATTCCTTCGGCTGAGATAAGCTTTCCGATATATTCGGCTGTTATCTCTCTAACAAGAAGTGAGTAGCCCTTTTGTTTGGGCATGTTCATGAATCTGACATGGAAGTGTGGGTCAGGGGCGTCGGTTTCGATCCCTATCTCTTTCAGTGTTGATTCGAAGAGGGGTTTGATTTCATCTGGTTTTTTTCTTAGTTCTTCTGCGAGTTCGCGATCATAATCGAATAGTTCTTCGAAGTCTATCACGAGGCTTCGTTGATCTGGGTAATGCTCGCCAAGATCCTTTATCCCCTTCTTTTTTTTTCTTTTTCAGAAATTTCTCTATCTTTTCTTGCACTGACTTCCACCCCAGATGCGCATCCCTCGGACTGTAAACTACCATCGGGCAATAGACCTGTGGTAGTTACACACAGGTTTTCCACCTCACAACGAATTCCTCCGAGGAATTCGTGTGCACGAAGAGCTTCGCTCTTCGTTGCACCGGTCAGTGAACCCGTGGAAAACCTCGTGTTTCAAGATTGTTCGAGGGGGATGTTATTGGAAACTGGAAATAAAAAGGTTGTGTTTAGAGAAATATCTAGATTTTTGGAATTATCACTTTCCCATCTGTTTCGCCGACTTCGCTGGTTTGTCCTTCCAGATGCAGATACGCTGTTATTGCCGCATAAACCGCGTCCAATTCGTCTCGGCTGAGATACCTCTCTGTGATGTCGCCTGACAGGTTCACTGAGAGGAGTTTTTTTTGGGCTTCAAAGTCCTTTTTCGAAGCCAATCCCAGTATTTTCGCTGAGACTTTTGTGTTTACCTCGATGGCTTTGATTTTTTCAGAAGTTAACTGTTCACCGAACGCTTTCCCCCGTCTAGCAAGTACTTCCATCCCTCTTAGCGTAACGGGTAATGCCCCGTATCTGTGGAGATTTTCATCGCATGACCGGTTTTTTCCTTCGAAGGTCAGGGGGGCATCAACTGCAGTCAGTTTGGGTGCTTCCTTTTTGATTTCAGAAATCAGGTCCTCGTCAGAGTAGAGGATTTTACATCTGACGATTTTTTCGTTTTTATCTATGCTGAGAACACAGAATCCTGTCGGGTTCTTGGGACTGCCAGCCAAGTCCACGCCCGTCACTTTCACTTTAAAGGCCTTTTATTTGTTTTCTTCGGGTTTTGGGGGATTAGGCTCCTTTAGAGGGCTTTTTCCTATGTTTTGAGGAGCGACTTCTTTCTTGGGAGCTTTCCCTTCAACTTCTGGTGCAACTGATTTAACCTCTTCTTTTTCTTCTTTTTTAGAAGCTGGTTCTTTATCGTCAGGTTTTCCGCCGTCTTGAGGAACAGGCGATTTATCCTCTCCCTTACCATTTTTCCCTGGTTGTGCTCGAGTTTCTGCTGGTGCCTTGGATTTTATACTTGACTCCGTGTATCCGCATTTTCCGCATGATACCCTGTCCTTATGTTTGGCCAAAAATACTCCGTCTCCGCATTTGGGGCAGTTTCGGTTCTTTCTTTTCAGCGCGGACCCTTCAACCTGAAATTTTTTCCATTTTTGGGAGGGTGCAGATTTCTTTTTTTCTTTTTTTGCCATTTTTACTCCTCTTTCTTCGCTTCTGGCTCACTTGGCTTATCACTTGATGATTCTTTTACGGATTCTTCTTTCGCCGGTTTCTCGGGTTCTGCCTTATTTTCTGGGGGAGATCCTTCTTCTTCTGATTTCTCAGATGTTTCTTTTGGTTTTTCTTGACCTGTTTTTTCTTCGGATGCAGAAGCTGCTTCTTTTTCTGAGCCGGGCTTTGGAGTATCAGAATCCTTTTCTTTTTGCCCGAAGTTACGCTTGATTTTATGTTCAGGTTCTATCTCCATGCTCTCCTTGTCCTTGTATGCTTTTACATATCCTTCGACCTGTTGTTTTCCATATATGGATTTCACATGATCAAGGATTGTCAGGTTTTCTTTCACCGACAACTTATTGACTAGTTCTTTTTTGATTTCATCTCTCTTCGGTGTCGCTCCAGAGTAGCTCATCGTGAATTTGACCTCTTTTCTTCCTAGCAAAGGATTTTCCTGCTCACTGACTATCTCAATCTTCATTTTTTATTCCCTCATAGCTTTTATGATATCATTAACCTTTTTTTTGATTTTTTCATCAACATCAACCACAACTGTGCCTTCGTTTGGCTGTCCGTAGAGGACAACCGAGTTAGGGGGCGCAATTGATATCGCAGCCAAGGCTATTAAATCTTCCTCTCCTCGCACATGAATTCTTGTTTTACCTTTCCGATTGAAAGATTCTTCAAGCAAAGAGAAAATCTCTTTGTTTAAATATCCTGGGGGGTTTTCAATTTCCAAGTCAGTTGCATCATATTCCAGCAACTTTTCTGGGATTTCGATATCTTTTCTCTGGCATCTGCCATCATATATCAGGATGTCGGGTTGAAATCCCAGGTTGATGAGTTTGATTGATGTTTCGTCTCCAACCGACACGACTAGCTGACGATAAATCGATGAAGGATCTAAGTTTTTAACGACTGTCCCCAGAGGTTTTTTTAGCTGCGCCCTCAAACCATCTGGCAACTGTAAGTAATCTTTTACCATCAGTTATCTTACCTTAAGTGCGTATTGGCCTGGTACTTTTATGCCGAGTCGTTTGGCAATCTCCGATTTTGTGGGATTAATGATCCCTAGAAATCCGCTCCAGTACTGGCTTGTGGGGGCATTGCATTCCGGACAGAGTTCTTCCTCGATTATTCTGTGGCATACTTTACAGGCTCTCATTTTTACTTGGCTTTCTTATTCTTCTTTGATTCTGGGGGTTTCTCTTTTTCTTTGGATTCCTTGCCCTCTTCCTTTTTCTTTTCCAATTCGACCCTTTCCGACTCAATCCATTCGAGTTTTCCAAGGTAGGGCTGGCGCATCGTTAATCCTATCTTTGAGTCGTTTATGTTGTCTTTTAGGCTTACAGCCACGACTCTCGCTCTTACAAGGTCTCCGACCTTAAGAGTTTTATTTGATTCTTTTCCCACGAGCATATTGTTTCCCTGGTCGTATCTCATGAAATCCTCGGTCACCTGGGAGACGTGGATTAACCCGTCTAGTGGTCCGAATGTCACGAAAGCTCCGAATTCGGTCATCTCAGACACTATCCCCTCCACCACTTCATGAAGCGTTGGTTTGTGGGTCAAAACATCAAACACTACGTCATAATAGATGGCTCCGTCGCCTAAGATAATCCTTCCTTCACCGACCTCATTTACTTTTGTGATGGATAGAAGTATTCCAACTTCTTTATTGATTGAGCCAACTATGCTGTGCATGAGCTCTGACTTTATGACTTGGGTTAGATTTTCTTCAAACCTTCGTGGTGGAACACGTACAGTATCCTTCAATGTTACAATTTTATACATATTAGCATTCCTCGATTAATCAATAAATTTTATTATGGCAATCCAGCTGATGTATTTTCCTTGGAATAATTCTCAAACCGGGTTAAACACTCCTATACTTTACTATTCCCTTATATAAAAAGACTAGTCCACGATGAGGTATCTCTTACATCTGAGAGTTACCGTTTTTATGCCCTTATTTTTTAGTCTTTTTTTCAATTCTTTATCGCATGTCGCGACGCAAGCTTTATTTTCTGAGGCGTACTCTACGATAAAATCATCCACTTCCCCTTCTGATGGGATGATTTCTACATGCTTTTCGGCTATTAACTCGAGGGCGACCTTCGCTGCGATTCCGTCAATCCCCTTGGATGATAACTTGATGGACTTAAGTTCCTCGATTACTCCCTGGGGGGTTACGAATATCTTTTTTCCAGGGATTGCGGCATCTAGGTTTTCGAATATGTCCAATTTGAATTGAGCCGGTATCAGAAGGAAGTTTGTATCTAAAACAACCTTTTTTCCTTGCTCTTCATCCGTACTCATCCTTCAGGGTGCCTAATGTCCTTTCTTCGCATTGAGTGAGGAATCGAGAAATTTAACCTTTAATTGACGCATGCCCGATTAAACGCCATCTAGCCCCAAACCTTCGACTTATAGCCACTTTATGCCCGACTTCAGCGCACACACAGGCCGCTTCAATTGCATTTCCCCTTTTTTTGCGTCAGTGACAACACCGACGGTGATGGCTGAACCAACGCTTAACATCAAGGGTTCCCCCTTGGTAACTGGTTTCACTTCCTCCTGGTCTCGGCTTCCAATAAGTTTTATGAGTAATGTGATGTCTAGAGAGATGGTTTCCCAGACTGGTGGAAGGCTTTCCGTTCGTCCTACGACTGATCCTGATAGACTATCTGATTTTGTAAGAGCAGGATCAAGCTCTGTTCCGATGGCAATTAGGCCTCCTGGACGCACTTCTTTGAATTCCTTGTCTCCGGCATGAAGGCTTGTGATTTTGGTTTGTATTGGATTGTATCTGTCTTTTTTCTTGACTCCAGGTCGTATCTCCACTTCATCGCCGACCTTGAAAATTCCTTGTTGAAGAGATCCACCCAATACGCCGCCCCGTATCTTTTCGGGTGTTAGGCCTGGGACATTTATATCAAAGGATCGTGCCACCTGCATGAGGGGGGGTTTCTTTGGATCATGTTTTGGCGTGGGTATATTCGCCTGGATTGCTTGAATCAAAACATCAATATTGGCTCCGTAATGGGCTGCCAATGGGATAATCACTGCGTTTTCTGCGCTCGTGCCTGAAATGAAATCCTTGATCTGTTTGAAGTTTTCTTTGGCTTTGTCTTTTCCTACTAAATCGACTTTGTTTTGTGCCACAATCACGTTTTTTATGCCGAGGCTGTCGATTGCTACGAGATGTTCTGCTGTCTGAGGTTGAGGGCAGGGCTCGTTTGCGGCAATGACAAGAATAGCTCCATCCATTAGGGAAGCACCGGAGAGCATAGTGGCCATCAAGGTTTCGTGCCCCGGGGAATCAACGAATGAGACTCTTCTTAGAAACTTGGCTTTGCCCCCACAGTTCTTGCATGTTTCATCTGATGTGTAGCAGTCTGGTTCAGGGCATTTAGGGCATTTATAGAAATCACAGTCAGCATAACCCAGGCGAATCGAGATTCCTCTTCTTATTTCTTCGCTGTGCTTATCGGTCCAGATACCTGTCAAAGCTTTTGTTAATGTTGTTTTTCCGTGGTCGACGTGGCCGACCATCCCAATGTTCACTTCTGACTGAACCAAAGACACGTTAGGCCTCCTCTTTAGGTTTTTTGGAAGGCTCTTTTTTTGCTTCCTTTTTCTTGGAATCTTCTGAAGTTAGCTTTTTTCCTATTTCTTGTGAATCTTTTTTGTTTTTTTCTGCTGGTTCGGACCCTTTTGGTTCCGCTTTTTCTTCCTCTTTTAATGGTTTTTCTTCTTTTTTATTCTCTTCTTTTTTATCTTCTTTTACGGCTTCTTGTTTGGCTTTTTTAGCCTCTTTCTCGTCGCTTTCATCCGCAGGTTTTTCTCCCTCTTCTTCTGCCTTCTCCGTTGATATCCCCAATAGGGCTTCAAGGTTTTTTCTTCCAGCCTTTGTGATTTTTGTATTGACTTGGATTGTTTCTTCACTTATCCTTTCGCCAGCTATCAATTTTCTGATGCGATTCTTCCTTTTCGGGTGGCATCCGGTTCCTTCTCCAGACAAAATATGACTTCTATTAGATCCAGGTATGCCTTTTTTCATTGGCGTTCCCGTCTTGTCTGCCCCCCCGGTCACCTGGAGGGTGTATCCTGTTAATCCAACGAGTTCTCCTTCGAATTCTTCGCCTATCGACTTGTTCACTAGCCTTTTGGCTTTGTCTTCCTTGATCTCTCTTTGATATGATTTCCCAGTGCTTGGGTCTCCGATTACTACTTTGTACTCCATTTTTTCTCCTTTGAGGACAACTAGATTAGGTAATGTTACAATATAAATAGGCAAGATAGCTCTCTAAAGTTTTTTTCTTAGAAGTTCTTTCACTTCGTTTGCGTCTGCACGCCCCTGGATTTTTGCCATGATTTTTCCGGTCAGTGGCCCGATTGCTTTCTCTCCTATCTTTTTTACTAAATCATTGTTTTCCTCAAGCACTTCGTTTACCAATTCCCCCAGTTTTTTCCCGCTCACGATGCCGAGTCCCTTCTCCTTGATGATGTTCTTTATTGATTGCTTGGGATTCTTCGAGGATTCGGCTATGATTTCAGGTATCGAAGACAAGGATGTGGAATGATTTGAAATGCAAACCACCAATTGGGCTGCATGTTTTTCGTCAAACAAATTAGGCTCAGCCCCGAACCTTTTTTCGGCTTCTTTTAATAAGGAAGTATTTACTGACGCAATCACCACGGGACTAACTTCTGGAAACTGTCTTATCTGTTTTTCAATTATTTCTGTTTTTTGGGAATGGACTATCTGATTGGCCATCTCAGTTGAAAGTCCCAATGCCTCAAATCTCTTCTTCTTTTCTTCGAAGGATTCCGGCAAATTCCCGTCTATCTCATCTAATAATTTCGTGCTTATCTTCTCGTATCGTTCGTCTGTTTCAGGATACATCCTAGCTGAACCCGGAAGAGGCCTCATATAAGCGGTTTTATCTCCTTCGGCCATCCTCGTCTCCTCAGGCACTCCAATGAAGGCTTGCTTTGCACGAAACACAATCGCAGCCAATGCCTTCTTTGCAATATCTGATGATGCGACCACGATCACCCAGCCATCGTTTGCACCTACCGTCAGGTTTTGTTCTATCGCTTTCTTGACATCTTGATCAAACTGCTCATCTGAGTGGAGTATCCCCCCAATTCCCGCTTTAGCTTTGGCTACCTGGCTTAATTCAGTGCCAAACCTGTGGTCAGTCATCAACTCGGTTCCAAGAATCTCTGCGAAACCTGGCAGTTTGACTGCGAATGCCCTCTCACCCCCATCAAACTTCTTTTTTAGCCAAGCTCTTTTATCCTTTCTTAACTCTTCTGTGAGCTCTAAGTACAAATCCTTTAGATCCGAGGACTTGGCTTTTCTATTTTCCAATTCAGCTTTAATTTTTATCAACTTCGCCTGTCTTCTCACCTCGTTTTCGACGATCTTTGAGATTTGTTTCAGATCTTGAACTCCTTTAGCCTCGATTCGAGCACCCCCTGATATGCTGACGTTGATGTCCTGCCTTATGGTACCCAGCCCCCGCTTCACCTTCCCAGTCTGCCTTAGAATCTGACCTAGTTTTTCTGCGACTTCCCGAGCGTGCTGGGGGTCCTTTATCGATGCATCGGTGGCGATCTCTGCTAGAGGAATCCCAAGCCTATCGAGCCTATAGATTATCTTTCCGTTTTCTTCACCAATTATCCTTGCCGCATCCTCTTCTAAACAAATCGTATCTATTCCCACTTTTCCCTTGGAAGTCTCGATCCAACCGCCTTGTGCGACTAGCATCGTCCTTTGAAAACCGGAAGTGTTGCTTCCATCGATAACGGTCTTCCTCATGACATGAACTTCATCCACGACTCTGGCGTGTAGAAGGGCAGAGACTTCGAGGACCACCATCAGGGCTTCCTTGTTTAGCGGGTGCGGAGGTTCCTCGTCCAATTCAACTAAACAGGTAGAGTCTGAGTAAGCCTCATAAAGCAGCGTCCTGTCCCTAAGAAACTCGTGCAAGGCGGCTGGGTCGACGTTTCCGAGCTCGCCTGCCACTGCCCTCATCCTTCTAACCACACGGATATCCGGGGGATCGTCGCGGATAAGAGAAGGACAACTGCAAAACAGCTTATGAGTATTCAGCTGTTGGTGAATTTCGATGCCGCACTTGAAACCCAGTTTCTTATAATCTATATCCATTTTATTGGGATTGAAATTATAATGAGTGGATAATAAATTAAAGAGAAGGAATTATTGTAACAATGAATCAGGACACCCGTATTTTCATTCGTAAGAAATTCAAGGAGTATTATTTTCGCCACCGGGTGGAGCCCCCGGATTTGATAGGTAGCCGTGAGTTTGGGGTGGGAACCTTGGAGGATAAGATAAAGACCCGTCATAAATCGTTTCCTTCCGCAAGAGACTTCCATAACTACCTCAGGCGAGAGGCTCCAAGCTACATCTCATATAGCACAGCTCAATACGAGTTTCCCGCAAATCAACCAATGGAAGCAAAGAACTGGCTGGGAGCAGACCTTGTATTTGACTTGGACCGCGACGTCGGATTCCTTGATCCAAAAGAATTCGATATTGTGCGCGAGGAAGCAATTCGTTTAATCGATGTCTTAGAAAGTGATTTTGGATTTTCGGGAAACGAGATCTCTATTAATTTTTCTGGAAGCAAGGGATACCACATCCATGTGAAATCCAGTAAGACTTTTGAGTTGGATTCTGCTGCCCGAAGAGAGATAGTAGACTATGTGGCTGGAAGCCTCGATTTCACTTGTTTCCTAAGAGAAGATGATGTAGGAGGATACGTTAAAGTATTCGGCCCCAAGGAAGGGGATGCAGGCTGGCCGGCTAGGATATACGAAAACCTCTATGGATTTCTGAGTAATGCTTGTGAAAAAGAACTGATAGAGGTAGAGGGCATTGGAAAAAAGAAGGCAACGGAAATATTAGCTGCCAAACAAAGGATTCTGACTTCGCTAAAGAAAGGGGAATACGACACAATCCCTGAAATTATAACATTTGAGAGAGGTAAAGTGTCTGCAAAAATGGGAGGGGGAGGCGACCCAAACGTCTCGCTTCACTACATCAAAAAGACGAATTCGACGTTGATCGATAAAATCATTAAAGAGACTGGAATCACGATAAAGGACACAGACAAGATGGTGACGATTGACACCGCGCGTTTGATTCGGGTCCCAGACACTATCCATGCAGGGGTGGGTCTTTTGGCGAAGAAAGTTAGAAAAATCGAAGACTTTGACCCACTCATCGATGCCCTCGCCTTCGGAGATGAAGAAATAAAAGTGAAGTTGAACGAGGACATTGCTGAATTTTCAATTGGTGATCAAAAAATCCAAGCAGCAAAAAAAGGAGGGGATATCAAGGTTCCCGAACATGCGGCAATGTTTCTGATGTTAAAGGATAAGGCAGAGATAGAAAACTAACGTCACGTAGGCTTTTCTTTTTTCAATGTTACTGGTCCTTCCTTAAGTTTCTCCTTTTTTTCGACCTCCCGTCTCAAAGCCAGCCAAAGAACGATTAAAGCGACAAAGAGGAATCCAATTATCACATTCCAGGGAGTCTTTTGTTCTGTTGCAGGTTGGATTGTAAGCGAGGTTGTTGGAGTTTTTAAGCTCGTCGAGAACGTTGTCGTTGGTGGGGGTGTCGTAGTGGAAAAATTAACGCAGCCGTGGTCAAAGGCCACCAAATCCTTCGAGCAGAAAAGTGCTGCGCACAGGTTGTCGGAGCAGAACTCGTCGGCCTGGCAGTCTTTGTCAGTCGAGCACTCGAATTTTTGACATACATCCATCAAGCAGAATTCGTCAGTTCCGCAATCGTAGTTTGTAACGCATTCGCCTAAAGAAAGCAAAGTGGTCAAGGAGGGTTCGGCTTGCGTTTCTAATACCCTCAGGTTGACGGGGTGGGTGAAGTCCAAGCGGTTTGATTCAACAACGAATGAGCCTTTGTAGTCTCCTGGTTTCGCATCACTTGGCAGAAAGTAATCGAATACGAAGTTTTTCCCCTTCCCCGAACCCACGCTTACGGATTGCGGAGATACACTGTATTGTCCTATGCCTAGCTTGAGCTGCACTGATACCCTGCTCAACCCGCACCCCGTGTTTACGAACCGGGTTTCAATCTGTTCACCCTCTCCAGGATACATCTTGAGGTAGTAGGGGGCATTCAGTGTAGCCTTGTACCTGCAAGAGCTTCCGGGTGTGCTCGAGAAGGGAAGAGGAATCACTCTCAACTGGTCTAGAAATAATCTCTCTGAACATACCTGGAAGTCGCAGACAAACGCCTTCAGAGCCCATTCCGTCATTATTGACGAATAAAGAGACACATCGAACACCCCGCACCAAATCCCGTCGAGAGGA
This sequence comes from Candidatus Altarchaeota archaeon, assembly GCA_043820265.1. Taxonomy (GTDB): domain Archaea; phylum Altiarchaeota; class Altiarchaeia; order IMC4; family JBDREA01; genus JBDREA01. Next base: position 18,779 of record JBDREA010000086.1, read on the forward strand.
GCCACGTCGTCGCATGAGCCACCAGATCCGTCATCTTCGAGTGAAGCTGTAACGTGATCCGATCCTGCGCTGTCGTTTTCCCAGCTTGTGTTTCTGGACCAAATCTTCGCATACGACGCATTGACGTCCAAGTCCCCCAAACCATTTATGTCGGCGACGTTGATTCTGAAATAGACCCGCTGCATGGGCTTGGCTTCCACTGACTGCCCATATTGAGAGTTGTCAAGGCTTAGAAAGAGGGAACCGATTATAGGAGGCAGGTTTTGCACCGAAACGTTCGTGTCGACCTGCGATGAGGCCGGAGGGGAAGAACAAACTAAAAAAAACACCAGTATTAGAAGGGTGGTTTTTTTCGTCTTCATCTTTTCTAACCCGAAACTGCGAGCACATTGATCTTTCCAGTGCAGGTTCCCGCGATTCCCGAGGCAGGTATTTGTATTTTCCAGTAGGCGTCTTTTGTGCTGACTGCACCGGTTCTTTGGGCGAGGTCGAAGCCTGAAAGAGTGACGGGGTCATCGGTCAGCGAAGTCATCGAGCCAAAGGCGG
>JBDREA010000087.1:0-24868 GCA_043820265.1 Candidatus Altarchaeota archaeon
CTGGTATTATACATCCTTCTGGGATTAGCCGGAATCTTTTACGGGGGATACTTCCTCTACAATATCGGGACCAACCTCTACGGATTGGTCCCCCAAACAACAGCTCAATACTTTAACTACCCCGACATTACCAGTGCAGGCATAATCCCCTACCTTAACGTAGCAGTATTCCTCAAGGTCTCAGCCGGTCTTTCAACGCTTCTACTCGTCCTTTTGGAGGTAAAAAGATGAACGCAACAATCCTTGTAATTTATCTTCTGGCAACCCTCCTTGGACTGATTTACGGCAGCAAGATCACTCTCTCCAAACGGTTCTCCATCGCAATCGTAAGTGTGACATTCATTGCCGGAGCAATACTTGCCATGCTACTCGGCCCCTATCCCTTTTACGGCCACGAGCAGGGGCTGGAAAACTTCAGCTACTCGGCAGTCTATCTGGCATCACTCATAGGCTGCCTATTCGGTACCGCCATGAACATGGGGGTAGCCAGATGAATAGAGTAAAAAATGCGATAAGGTTGATGGTTGAGGGAGCTTACACAAACACGACCCGGATACTATTTGGAGCCGATCGTCTCACAAACACAAAGATGCGTGACAGCATTCTCTCTGGAAAAATGGAATATCCAAAGACAGTAAACTATAAAACATGCATCAGCTGTGGGATGTGTTCGAGGGCCTGTCCGATGGACGCGATCGAGATGACTCCCAGGTTAGTGGATGACCCGAAAAACCCAGGAGAAAAAAAGGAGAAACCGTTCCCGGTGATAGACCAAATGAAATGTGTCTACTGCTTTCAGTGCCACGACATCTGCCCTGTGTTCACCAAGATGAAAAAGCCCGCGGCCATCCATCCAAGAGGCATAGAGCCCCTCGAATTCACCGCCGAAATGATTTAGGAAAAAAATAAAATGCTGAAAAACACCTCAAGGAAAAAAGCGATACATGTGATGCTCGTCTACAGTGGAGGATGCAACGGATGCGACATCGAAGTATTGAATGCTTTGCTTTCACCATATTATGACCTGGAACAATACCGGATTATGCTGACCTGGAATCCAAGGGAAGCGGATATCTTGGTAGTCACAGGCGCGGTCACTAAGAGGATGCTTGAGTCCTTAAAGAAAATCTATGAGGCTATACCTAAACCAAAGGCAGTAGCCCAGGTAGGCTCTTGTCCGATAACAGGATGTGTCTACGCAAACATCTATGGGGAACTAGGTCCTGCAGACCATGTATTGGCCCCCCTCTCAGACCACATACCCGTTGATGCCAGCGTCCCAGGATGCCCGCCAAGACCAGAAGATATAATCGCTGGTGTCGCAGCAGTGATACCAAAACTACTAGATTAAAAAATGGAAGTCGAAGTGCCAGTGGGAACAGTCCATCCGGCTCTCCTTGAGCCCTTTAGGATACGCTTTCTCGTAGAGGATGAAGTCGTGGAGGACTGCGAGATAACATTCAACGCAGCCCATAGGGGGATTGAGAGGATACTTGAGGGACTTCCCATACAGAACGCAAACATGGTAACAGAAAGGATTTGCGGGATATGCAGCGGAATCCATCTTTGGAACAGCTGCCGGGTATCTGAAATGGCCTTAGACGTGAGGATAACTCCAAGGGCAAACTGGATAAGGGTTCTTTCAGCCGAGCTTGAAAGGCTGCACTCCCACACCCTGTTTTTCGGCCACGCATTCGAAGTACTAGGCCACGAAACTTTCAGTTACAGATCATTCGCATTAAGAGAACCTATAATGACAGTCCTTCAGGCATTCACAGGCAATCGGGTCCACTACGCCGTGCCTATAATCGGAGGAGTCAGGCCAAGATGCGATCTCACCGAAAAAACCCTGAAAATAGTGAACAGGAACTTCAAAGGAGCAAAGGAGAAGATCACAGCTTACATCGAGCGGATACTGAGAGACCCATTGATAGAATCCAGGTTGGAGGGGACAGGAATACTCGAAAACAAGGTCGCAGAAAAGCTTCACGCTGTAGGGCCAACAGGGAGGGCATCTGGAATCCAAAAAGACTGGAGAAAGGACATCCCAGAATACGAATCATTCGATTTTGATATGATTGTGCTCGAGGACGGAGACAACAAGACGCGGGTGGTTTCCCGGGCCCTTGAAGTACTTGAGTCAGTAAAGATAATCGAACAGATCCTAGCAGGGCTACCCGAAGGAGACCTGGTGGTCCCCTGGGAGCGCAAGGCCTCAGGCTTCAAGGAATCCTACATGGAGGCCCCAAGAGGCGAACTCTACCATTCGCTTTCCCTTGACGAAGAGGGAAAAGTCAGGCACTACAAGATAAGACCTCCAACGACCACAACGCTGGGTCCCGTCGAGGAAGCCTGTGTAGGAGACCACCTGACCGATGCAATCCTCACCATCGCAAGCTGCGATCCCTGTCTATGCTGCGCAAACAGGGCCATAGTGGTTGATGCGGATAAGAAGAAAGAGAGAATGCTGACTTACGAGCAGATTAAGGCGAGGTATAAGAAATGACAGCCGAAATAGTGTCTTTTAGCGCATCTGAAATATTGTTGTTTAGCCTTGCAACCCTTCTCGTCTCGGGATTTTTCGCAACCATCCTACCAGGCTTTGAACGAAAGATCCACGCCCGGATCCAGCAGAGGATCGGTCCGCCGCTTCTCACTCCTGGCTTCTGGTCTATCCTGAAGTTCGCATACAAAAAGAGGATCAAGCCAAATTCCCCTAGCCCAATGTTTTATCACTCTTTTGTTTTAGTAAGCCTTTCGTCAGTGACATTTATATTGCTCTTTTCAACCCCCTATTGGTGGGGAGTCCTCGGATTCGGCTCGCTTTTCGCCATAGTCGGACTTCTGAAAGTCGAAGAGATAATGTATCTTTTCATGGGCAACTTCTCAAATTCTGTGATGAGCTCAAAACTACCTTATCCCGACCAGGTAACCGGTGCAAAATTCGAAAACGCGAAACGAGGTTCGATTGAATCACAAGGCGCCCAGAGGGCTCTGAAAATGGTCACAATCGGGAGCTTTCCAATGTATCTTGCAATGTTCATCCCCTTTGTCATGGTGGCATCAATCGCCGTTGGAGACGTGGTATCAATGCAGAATCCGGTCTACTCTCAATTAGTCGCATCGGCCAAATCTGTTAGCGCATTCGACCAGTTCAACGACTCATTGGAGATGCTCAGAAACATTAATCCTCTGATATTGACTTTGCCCGGATTTCTCGGAGCAATAATCTACTTTCTAGGATACAATATCATCACAAACAACCGACCCTTCGACATCATAAAACCCAAAGTGGACATAATCGAGGGACCACTGATGGAGTATGCGGCTATCTGGCGTGCCTTCGTATACATCCTGAATGCGATGCTCTCCTTTACGATGGCAAGCCTTTTTGTCACGTTCTTTATCGGAATACCTCTTGATATAAGATTGTTCATCCCATTTGTCTTTCACTTAATCCTCTGTTTCATGCTCCCCGCAGCCGCGGCAATTCTTCGGGCCTTCAGCCCGGTCCTCACCTTCAACCAAATCTATCCGGTCTCGATCGCAGCGACTGTGGCAGGCATCGTCGTAATCGGATTAACGTACATAATATGAGGCAAACGAAATGACAAAGATATCGATCGAACCGAAGATCGTCTTCAACCTCGGAGGATACATCGTCGAATCGGTGGCGAACCTTCCCTACCGCGACGTAGTAGTCGGAAACCCAAAAGACGAAACAATAAAGATCAACGCACCAATCTACAACGAACAGATGATAGACGACCTCGAAAAACAAGGCCTGATTATCGAAAAGATCAATGCAGGAGAATCGCTGGGAGAAGCATTAAGGAAAGTCAAAGAGAAGATTGGGGAATAATTCCTTTAATCTCCGAAATCAAATTCTCTACCCTCTTCCGTACATCCTCACTAAGTCCTTCCCCTAGCTCTGTCTGTTTTGGCTGTATTCCTAAAAACACAACTTCGATTCCTTCTTTACCCAGCATTTTTTCAATCAATCCAAGATTCATCCCGTGCGTCGACACCGAGAAATTTCCAATATCCTTTCCTTCGATGAACCGCCACTCCCCTGGTTTTCCCCCAAAATCTGCTGCATCGATCACGAGGACTACGTTAGGTTGGAAATCCTTTATCGGTCCAACGAAATTTTCGGGAACAGTCCTTGCATCGATGATCTGAACCTTTTCACCCTCCAGATCCTTGATCCTCTCATAGATGTAGGGGCCGACTCCATCGTCGCCGTTGAGATCGTTTCCAACGCAGAGGATAGAAACTTTCCCCTTTGAAAAGACATCCCCTAAGTCCATGATCGATAAATCAAATCCAGAAGAACAGCAGGTTCAAGAACTCGTTTAAAATAATCTTCAGATACCCGACGTAAGGCAGCCGGACAAGCGCCCGCGCCGAAAGCTGGGCTTCGTTCACGGGGAACGCGATCCCCCCGTTTTTGCTGCACTGATCGCTTCCGGTGTTGTGGTCTCCTTTCGTGAAAAAAAGCCTGAAACTCGAACCTTCAGGAACGGCGGGATAAACGCACTCCTCATAGCCGGCTTGGCATTGTTCGATGTGCTTGATGTATTTTTGGGCGTCCGGCAAACCCGCACAATCCAAGGTGCCGTTCACCCCGATTATTTTTCCGTCTTCCACGTCCACGTAACCTATCACTCTGTGGATTATGGGATCGTTTCTTCCGATATCTCTCATATGCATTAGGTCTCGATCATAAATGATGATGTCTCCCAAACCCGCACCTTCGGGGTAATATGTGACAATCATGTCGCCTCTCTGAAAACCGGATAGCATAGGAAATTCGCCTATTACAATATCGGTCAGCCCCCTCGCGGTCATCCAGTCCTTCCAAGCAGAGTCTCCTTGCTCGTGGACCATGCTACCTGATGTGACGACTACGAGGGGCACGATGGAATGCGAGCCAAGAGTCAGCTTAAGGACTATTAGAACAATTCCTACTGTGACGCCGACTTCAACGAAGTCCCGAATCCAGCCCCAAATCCATTTTTTAAAGCTGAATTTCTCCTCTTCGTTATCTGGTTTTAAACTGCTCATATTATCCTCTAAAAGAGTAACTAAATTAGACATGGAGTCAATAAAAAGGAGCTAGAGAAAAAAATCCGAGAGCATCATTAATGAGCAACTTCGGATACCCCCCGTATGGGATGGAAAAAATCGCCTTCGCCCTCAACTGAGCCTCGTTCACGGGGATCGCGATTCCTCCCGCCCGCGCACACTGGTCGGCATTGTCGTTGTGGTCGCCTCTAGTCCAGTAGAGATAGTAGTCGTTTGTTTCAGGCAATACTTCATAAAGACAAGGGTCCTCTCCAAGCTGGCACCTCGCAACGTAATCAGCAAACATCTGGGCATCCTCGATCGTCATGCAGTCCAGTGTACCTCCCTTTCCAACAGCCTTACCGTTAACCACTTCGACCAATCCAACCACCCTGTGGGTGAGGGAATCGTTTGCTTGATAAAAATCTCCATGTTTAGTTCCTCTATCAAAGGTGACGACATCCCCGACTCTAACACCTCCGGGGTACCATGTCACAATCATGTCGCCGATGTTGATTCCTTTCATGAAAGGAAAATCCTCGATTTCTACATCAGAAAACCCACGGCTCGAAAGCCAGTCGAGTAGGCGGGTATCGCCTTCCTCATGAACCATACTTCCAGACGAAACCGCAACGAAGGGGATGCTCCTTTCACCCCAAAGAAATAGCTTAAAGGATAAAAAAAAGATAAAAATAACCGCACCAACCAAAAACGTTTTTTTCCCATTCATTGTTGCTTTAAAATGAAAAGTAACATTAGTAAGGAAAAACAATAAGAAAAACGGGAAAAATGAACATAAACGAAGAATCCTTCAAGTTCCTTTTGGAAAAAATCGCAAGAAAGGAGTTCGTCGAAGAGCTATCTTTCGGTTCCTTCAAAGTCTACCTCGCAGACCTCAATAAAATTTTTTCGTTGGAGGATGCAGTTGAAGTTGTTGCTGCAGGGATGGGATTGCTGGGTAAAGTCGAGATTGAGGAAAACAGGATTTTCGTCGAAATTCCAGACCATGTATCCCTTGCAGCTTTGGGCTGCCAGATGGGTGGCTGGGGCGTGAGGATCGATGAAAAAAACGTAGCCATCGCATCTGGGCCGGCACGAATCCTGGCACGAAAACCCAGCGAGATCTTCGATTCATTGGATTATAACGAAAAATCAGAAAAGGGCGTCCTTTTTCTTGAAACCGATGTATCCCCTTCTCCATCCTGCATCCAAAAAGTCCTGGAAAAGACAGGAGCCAATGAATTGATCTTAGCCTACTTTTCCGGTTCAAGCCTCTTCGGTTTCCTTTCGGTTCTGGGGCGAGTCGTCGAACAGGGAGTCTTTAGGCTAAATCATCTCGGATATGATATCAACCAAATAAAATCTGGGAGAGGAACAGTCGAGATTCCATTATTTCAGAAGGGCAATCCTGACTCCATGTTTCTTGCAAACGATGCTATAATATATTCGGGCGACGTTGAATTAGTGGTTGAAGATTGGAATCCCGATCTGACTGAAAAATGCGTTTCCTCCTCTTCTCTCTCCTACGGAAAAACTTTCAAAGAGATATTCCTCGAAGCAGGCAAAGATTTCTACAAGATAGACGAAGCGATATTTGCTCCGGCCAAGATTACTATACACGATAAAAAAAACGGGATGGCTTATGGAGCTGGGAAAGTTAGGAAATCCCAAGAATGATTGTTCAAATCCCCAACAGTTCCTCATATTTCTTCTTCGTTTTCTCCTTCACCTCTTTGTGAAGTGAGTTGCCGTGGCTGTTAGTTGTAAATACTCCCGGAATATACATTTAATCCAGTAATCCCCAATAATACTTATGCCAACAACGACTTCAACTGGATCAAAATCTATTCGTGCGCATTTGTTCAAACCCGTTCAGCTACCCTCTCTTCCCGCGCAAATGGAGTTATCTATTAATCCTGCTTCCCGTGAGGTTCTCAGGGAGGAGATGGAGTTCCAGCGGCGTCAGGCGCTCACCTCTGGAGCGCTCGATAGCCCTTACACTCATCTCTCAAAGGCGGCTATTGGTAGACTTCTACAATTGGATTCTGGGGAGTTGAAAAAACATCTGTTAGAGATGCGAGATGTTTTTAAAGCGTTTAGGGGTGGTTTCTCATTCCGTCCTTTTGAAGGTCATGAACACATACTGGTCCAGGGATCGTCTTCTCTAAAAAAGCTTACATCACTACAGCCAGATTATCGTTCACAGATTTTTCAAGAGGTCCTACCTGTATGCCTCAAAGAGGGGATAATAACCGATACTAGTGGTCTTGCTGATCTAGCGAACTCATCTGATCCGAAAGATGAAACAGAAGCGCAGCGTTCTCTTGCATTCGCAGACAAGCTTCGAGCAACTAGAGACTACGACATAGGTGTCGCGGGGATTATCATCGCCAGCAGAGCCGCCTGCCGTCTCACAGATAAAGTACGGGCAGCAGATATAGTGTCTGATTTCAGCCGCTATATAGGCGATATAAACCAATCGCGCCGGAAGGCAGCTTGTAATGGTATTATAGACATAATCCAGACAGTAGGTTTAGATGGTGGATCAATAGAGGGAAGACAGGTCCGTGCGCGATTTGTCGATCTAATCGAGAAAACCGGATATGCCCCGCTCGAAGGAAAAGCTTTACTTGGTGCGTCCATGTTGAAAATGCGGGATGAAGGGGAATTAAATAAGACCTTGCATAAGCTATCCCGCCAGGTGATCGTCCAATCGGAGATGCAACCAACAGCTACCTATGCACTCTCGCATATTTTACAGGCCATCGATCTTGATCCCAATTCTCCCAAGGCAACGGAACTTCGAACTGGACTCGAGGAGTTCGTATGGTACGCACGAGAGCATCCGATCCGCGTTTTAAAAGCCTGGGCTGATGGCACAAACTATATTCCTGCGACCGTTAAGTGTGCTGCTTCCCTCGACTTGGATTTTCCTGTCAATCGCGGGCTTCTCTCAGTTGCAACCAAGCGACAGGTCGTTGATCAGACCAGCCGAAACTGGTTTCGCATACCATTATGGGACCCAAGGAGAATAGATGACTTTCTTGGAACGGCATCTAGAGGCGAGGCTCATTTTCGAAGTGTCCACGAATACACTAGTTCTGCCTTTGTGTTCAAGAATGTTGGAACTCTTCGGTCACATGATAGTATTGGATTCAGGTTGCCAGATAAAATGGTTGCATTCTCTTTTAATTCGAAAGCCGAATCAGATGTCCATAAATTCCTAGGAGGAGGAATCGATGATTTGGTCAGGGGAGAGGTACAGACGGCCCGAAAGTTAAGAAGGCTATTCAGAGAGGGAGTGAAAAAAAATCCTTTACTCCAACTCGCTGCAGAATACGGAGTTACCGAAGACCTCTTCGTTGAACCTGTTGCTGTCTTTAAGCCTCACTGGATACCAGTCCGACAACAAATCGGTGCAGCAGTGCCAACAGTCAAGCTTATGCGGCATGGAAAAGGGATGAGCCTTGCAGGAATCCCTGAAGAATTTGCACAAAAACATCGAGTCTACTGCTACCGAACCCTGGTACCAGAGCGGAATGCAGAACTACCTGAGTTTCGAGAAGGAGGAGCTGCCTGGGATAGAATAACAGGGATCATCGAAAACCTGCCTGGAGAGAAACTCAATGGGCTACCGATACAATTGAAAACTGCAGTTCGTGCTGCTGGCGGATACGCTGTCGTAAACCGTATTGTCCACAAGGAACTGGAAGGCGCTTGTACCACTGATCATGGATCGGTGTTTCAGACCAATGAACATAATCTCAATCCATTGACTATCTTCGATTATGATACGATATGGGAGGGAAAAGAAGAACACGAGTTGGGTTTAAAACACTCAAAGGAAACATATCAGAGATTAGACAATGAAGGGGCAATTCACCGTATCGAAGACCTCTGTAAAAAACTCGGACTCGGTGAAACAGAAACAAAGAAGGCATTGAAAGTATACGATGTAATTTACAACACCGGAGAAAAAACAAAGTGAAGTGGGAGCTGCCTAGGCAATAAGTTCCTGATACTGTTTTTCTGACTTCTTTTGTATCTCCCTGTGCAGGCTTCCGCCGTGACTATCCATCGTCACTATTGCTGGGAAGTGCTCGACCTTGATGACCCACATTGCTTCAGGGGAGCCGAATTCTTCAAGCTTCAAAACATCTTTAACTTCGGTGACGGATTGAGCTAGCAGCGTACCGAGCCCACCTATCGCGTGCAGGTAGACGCATCCAAAGTCCCCACACGCCTTTAGGGTTTTATCCCCCATTCCACCTTTTCCGATGATCCCTCGAATCACATACTTTTCTATTACTTCGGCTTCGTATGGTTCCTCTCGGATTGATGTTGTCGGCCCTGCTGCAACAAACTTCCACTTTTCCCCTTCCTTTTTGACGACCGGACCGCAGTGATAGATCATCGAGTCCTTGAGGAGGGGCTTCATTTCAGTTGCATCATTTTCCACTAAGAACTTGTGGATGGCATCTCTTCCGGTCACCATTATCCCAGAGATCTCAACCTCATCGCCGACCTTCAACTTTCGAATCTCTTCCTCTGTGACTGGAAGCTTAAGTTGAATCATATGAGACCTCCCCTTGACTATCCACCTTCATCGTTCCTCTCCTAGCCGCCCAACACAGGTACGCAATCGACACAAAGAAGCTTGCGGGGTGCCTGTGCCTTGCTCCGACCTTTACACCTAGCACAGTAGTATTTCCTCCAAAACCCATGGGTCCGATTCCAAGAGAGTTGAGTTCATCGAGGAGTTTTTTTTCAAGTCTGTTTAATTTGGGATCAGGATTTTCGTCATTCAATTCTCTAAAGAGCTGCTCTTTTGCAGCCATCATCGAGGACACCCGGTCCGTTCCCCCAACACCCACACCTACGATACCTGGCGCACAACCCAATCCTTGAGCATGATAGACTGCATCCAAGACGCACTTCCTTACTCCTTCGAGGTCGCGGCCGGCTCCCAACTTTGAATCCGGAAGCTTATACTGGGCGCTAACATTCTCCGATCCTCCTCCCTTTAGAAGAAGCTTGACTTCCAAATCCTCCTCGTCACTTTCTGTGAAATGTATGTGGGGGGCACCCTCCCCAATGTTATCGCCTGAGTTTTTTCCGGATATTGGTTCGACGGCATTTGGGCGAAGGTACGCTTTTTGCGTGGCTTTTTGAGTTGCATTGATGATTGCTAACTTGAGGGTCTTTTGGGTATGAGACCTAGGGTCGTAGGAGACATAGAAATTCAAGGAGCCTGTGTCCTGGCAGATTGGTGTATCGTTTTTTTCTGCAGCTTCTGAGTTTTTCAGTAACAATTGAAGTGTTGTTTGAGCCGGGCTGCCTTTCTTCTCGTTTTCGACAGCTTTCTTGATGCTTTCTCTCACATCACCTGGTAGCGTGGTCGAAACCCGACGAATCAATTCCAGGATACCCTCAGATAAGTTTTCTGGTTTTTTTTCTTCCACTTTTTTCCTTCATGAATTTGAACAAGAATTTAATAAATAACACCTGGGTCCAACCACAGCTTCTACCTTATTAAATCGGTTCTTCCAAATATCTTACATGGAGGTTGAGGACAAGCTTAAGAATCTCAGGTTGCTTGAAGGCGAAAAGCTTCTGAAGATCTTAAATCCTCATCCTTTGAGCTTCTATAAGATGTTTATGGTCTGGGTTTATGTGATCGTATTAAGTAGCTTGTTCTACGTCTACGCTGACGAAGTAGCAGCTTATTTTGAGCCCCCAGTAAACAAGGTCTCGGAACTGATGAGCCCTCTGCAGGATACTGAGGCTCCTGAGCTTTTGGAGGGGTTCTCTGCCCTTGAGTCGCTTACTAAGACGAGAAACGACGTGTTCGGCCTTTTTGGGATACTGAAAACCGACTACGTCCCGTTGGTCGCCTGGATTATATGTCTTTTCACCCCCTCATTGGTTGTGTCCTTTCTAAGAATCGCATTCAAATGGATTCTTCTGATGACTGGAGTAGGTGTCTTGAGCGCAGCCATCACCATTGCAATGGATGCAAATCCCAAGATGGCCTATCTTCTGGGGATAACATTTGCTGTTCTTGCGATTGCGGGAGTCGAACTTTACCGTCGGGCTCATTCCTTCTACATCACGAGCTTTAGAATCATAACCGAGCTTGATTTCATGGGTTACAAGAAAAACGAGCTGCGCTACGACGATATCCAAAACCTTGTCTTGGATCAATCCCTTTTCGGAAGGCTCTTTCATTTTGGGACCCTCATCCCTGTGACTGCATCGGGGCTTGGGATGGGTTCAGACCTTGCCGCAGTCACGATCGGAGGCGGAGTCGGGGTTGGAGATAGGGGGGCGATGGGGGGTGCGATAACGGGCGGAAGGAGCGTTGAGGTCCCCCGCTCAAGGAGCAGTTACTTGTTGTTCGGAATCCCGCACCCCCATGAAGCCTATCGCGTCATAACCAAGCTCATGCACGAAGCAGACGAGGCCCCGTATCTCCGAAAGATGACCTCCGGCATCGAGGAGCTCGTAAGCCAAAATCGGAACTTGATGGCCAAACTGCACGAAGAAAAATACGACGACTCCAGCCGAAAAAAGCCAAATGTAACGGACAGAAACCAGGCTTCCTACAAATCAGCCGACGGCGAAGAGCTGACGACCACCTACATCGAAGAAGACGACAAAACAGAAGAAGAACTCATCAAAGAAAACAAAAGACTCCTCGCCGAACTCGAAAAACAAAAGAAAAAGAAGAAGTGAATTATTAAGCTGGTCTCAATCTCTCGATTATCTCTTCAATGATTTCTTCAATCTGTTTCTCGTTTGCCTCAATAGTTGTGTCTGCGTATCTTTTGTAGAGGGGTGTTCTTTCAATGTAGAGTTCTTCGAGGGTCTTCTTTATCGATCCGACTATCCCCCTTCCGATCGGGGAACCAATCCTATCTATTATATCCTTCAGGTGAACTTGGAGGTAGATGATAGTTGAGATCTCTTCTAAGTGTATCATCGCTTTTTCAGAGTACACGCAGCTTCCACCTGGGGCGTAGACGGTCTTCTTTCCTTCTAATTCGAGGATGGCTTCCTCCTCTTTTTTTAGGATCTCTGAGTCTCCGAACTTTTTCAGGAATTCCCCGGGAGGCATTCCAAGAACTTCATCCAACAAGGCGTCGACGTCGACGAAGCGGAATCCAAGTTTCTTTGCGAGAAGCCTTCCGACTGTGCTCTTGCCTGAGCCGGGCATACCGATGAGGGTTATGTTGGTTTTTTCCACCATGGCCTCTACCCTTTGAGCTCTTCTGGTATCGTCTGCCTTCTGTAGAGGTCTTCGATTTTTTGACGTTCTCTGATCAGGTGGCTTTCGCCATCTAAGACAAGCACTTCCGCCGGCAGGGTCATGCTGTTGTAGTTGCTGGCCATGGAGTACCCATAGGCTCCAACATCGTGGATGGCGATGAGGTCTCCTTTCTTAACTTCCGGAAGCTTTCTATCTTTAGCAAACACGTCTCCGCTCTCGCAGAGGTTTCCTGCGATCGTGTAGGTTTTTGTTGGCTTGTCACCTTCTTTTCCGACGACCGAGATCCCATGGTATGCATCGTACATGGCTGGTCTTATGAGGGTGTTGAATCCTGAGTCGACATTTATGAAGGCTCTCCCATTCGCCTCCTTCACGCTGTTCACTCTCGTTGCCAGCACTCCTGCGTCGCCCACGAGGTAGCGTCCGGGCTCAAACCAAAGCTCAGGTTTGATTCCAAGTCTCCTGAAGGTTTCCTTTAAGGGGGGGATAACAGAGGATGCGTAGTCTTTGGGACCGATCATGGATTCGCCTTTGTATGGGATGCCGAGTCCGCCTCCGATGTCAATGAATTCGAGTTCTAAATCTAATTCAACTTTAAGCTGTTCCACGAAGTCTGCCATCTTCATACCTAATTCCACAAATGCCGAGACGTCCGTTATCTGGCTTCCAATATGTGCGTGGACGCCAGCTACATTTACGTTTTCGGATTTGAGAGCCAACCTATAAGCCTCCAATGCGAAGCAACCATGCACCGGCAAACCGAACTTTGACGATCTCAGGGCCGTTGAGATCTTTGGGTGGGTTTTTGCATCGATTTCTGGATTGACCCTAAAAGAAATCCTGGGGACTACACCCTCTAATGCAGCTATCTTTAAGAGAGCCTCTAATTCTATTAAGTTGTCAAGATTGATAATGACCCCTTTTTGAATTGCATATCTGAGATCGGGATCAGTCTTGCTATTGCTAGTGTAAATTATGTTTTCAGGATTATATCCTACTTTTAGGGCGGCATCTATTTCACCTACGGAAACCGCATCAATTGAACTGCCTTCCTCTCTGAGAAGAGTGAGGATTGATAAATTAGTATTGGCTTTAGCGGCATAGCAGATTTTCACTTTTTCGTATTGCTGGGAGACTGCTTTCTGGAACCTCCTGCATTTTTCCCTTATGAGGTTTCCGTCGTAGACGTAGAGGGGAGTACCCCACTCATCTGCTGCCCTGTGTAGTATTTGTGCGTCCATTTTGCTTATTTCAGAATAATTATTCTTTTTCCCCCTAAAAACTATAAGCACATTTTTTTAGTTTCGATGTTGAATAAATGAACTATGTTCGATGACCTTCCAGTATGTGTTTTTCAGATGGCATCTTTGTTTGCAGCAGCAATCATCTTGTATCTATTCATTAAAAGAGATTTCAACATCCATCGATGGATCTCAGGATTCTCGGGTAAGGATTGGCGTAGAGTCTTGATCATCGTTTTTTTCCTAGGAACCATTCTCCGGTTGACGATCTGGCCTTTTCTTACTCCAAGCGACGAAGGATTATACATCTATCAATCAAAATTACTTTTTGAGGGGCAAAGACCGTACCTCGACTTCGCCCTCCACCATCCTCCTGGATATCACTATCTGACATCATTCATCTATAAAATCTTTGGAGTAGGATTGCTTCAGGCCAAACTCTCCCCTCTTATTTTTTCGGTTTTATCGCTTCCTTTGTTTTATTTGGTGGCCAAGCTGATGCTGGAGGAAAGAGAAGCAATTTTTGCATCATTCATCTACTCATTATCCTACGGGGTTGCGGCGATGAGCGCGATGGCGTTGCTTTATTCAGAATCCTTGTTTTTCGGATTGCTTGGAATCTACTTTTTCTTGAAGTCCGGTCGAGAAAAATTATTGTTTTTGGTTTTAGCGGGGGTTTCCTTTTCAATTTCCGTTTTTTTCAGGTTGTTTGGGATAGTGCCTTTGATCGCCGTCGTTTTGGTTTTATTAAAGGAGAAAAGAATAAAACACTCCGCCTTCGTAGCCATGGGATTTATAGCAATTTTTGGAAGTTTCATGTATCTCTTTTGGTCGCCAAATTTCATCCACGGGCTCTTTCTTTTTCACACCCAAAAACCGGACCTGGACCTTTACTCAAAGATCAGCATAGCTGGAGGAGAGATACTTGGGGGATTCCCGCTCGTAGTATGTTTTGGATTTCTGGGTTTGATCACGCCTTCCTGGAAGAAAAAGTATAAGTCTGATTATTCTTTTTTATTTATTTATCTAGTGCTGGGCATCCTAGCAGTCCTCTTGTCTAAGCACACCAATCCCAGCGTCGTTAAAACGTACTTTGCGGTCGCTGCCGTTCCGCTTGCGCTTTTTTCCGGAAAAAGCCTTAACTTTCTAAAGGAGCGCCAAATCCAGGTTTTGCTCGTCGCACTGCTTCTTGTCGGAACCTCGAAAGCTCATGTACTAGATTTTTATCTCAGAAAAGATTGGCATCAAAATGCCATGGATGCTTCTGCTTTCATAATCCAAGAAACTCAGAGAGGGGACTATATAACAGGGGGCTACTCCGCTACTCCTGGTTTGGCCTTCCTCGCAGATAGGAAGATTTCTCCCAAGACAATGGAATATGATCTCAAGCGTGGATTTGTTGATCCATTAACCATCGAAGATTTTAGGGGGATCACGGCTGACAGCAAGTACCTCGTCAGTGTGAGCCGGAAAAAAAGTTTTGAGGAAAAACAAGATACGGAACTATGCGAAAATTGCTCAAACATATTTGACGGAGGATTCAGCGTTCGAACCATTGAAGCGGCAAACCTCACCGAGGCGGCTAGGTTCGGAGATATAGTGATATATCGGCTTTACTAGGAAAATCTGACATTTATATTCTCGAATATCATATAGAAAACTCTATTGTCCGGGTCATCGACGATAAATCCTTTAAGGTGGTTGGAAATTGAATATAGATAAGCGAGAGTTAACGTTATTCTCAGCATACCTGGTTATCGCAGTCATGTTTTTCCCCACCGCCTTGAGTATAGATGCAGCAACCGGCGAAGGAATCACTGACGCTGAAATAATAAAGATTCTTCCCCAGACACCCCAGTCAACCACACTCGAGCTCACCTTGAATATAGACCCCAACGTCACCTTAGTGGGCGGCCAAGTGAACGTCTCCGGTCATGTAGAATTGAGCAACGGGACTGTGATCGCCAACCATCCTCTATATATGTGGCTGAATGATACCTTAGTTCCGGGTTTTGGAGGCTGGCTACATTCGCGACAAGTCACCCTAACGGAACTTTCTGGAAGTGATTTAGAAGACTATCAAGTCCGCCTCTTCCTCGATACAGAGGAGTTGATTTCTGGGGGGAAGATGCGAGGTGACTGTGGCGATATCTACTTCTTGAATGCCAACCAGAACGCCCTCCCCTATTGGCTTCAAAGTGGCTGCAACACCTCAAACACAACCCTTTGGGTGAAAACTAATTTAACGGCAAACTCCAACAACACGATCTATCTCCTTTATGGAAATGAGAATGCATCTAACGAAAGCAATGGGACAGCGACTTTCATATTATTCGACGACTTTGACGGAACAAGCCTAGATTTGGGTAAGTGGGAAATTGTTAATTCAAACTGTTTTACTGTATCAGGTGGTAAACTCCATTGCTCAGGCAACAGCGCTTATCCAGCAATTCGAACAGTGAATTATGTGGGATCTGCAGGTCAGTCTCTTGCAACCACCGTCAACATGACCGTCAATTCCCTGGGAGGTAGCGCCTTCAACGGCTTCCTCATTCAATACAATCCAAGCGATGATCGTGTCGGATGGTATGCTGAAAGCATTAGCTGGGATAGGTGGGTGTGTTTTCAGGGTTCCTGCAGCTGGAAACCGGGCGTTAATCGGGGGATGGCGTTAGGTGATTTCATAGAAACAGTAATATTTGAGCCAGATAGAATTACACAAAGCGTCAATGGTTCTACGAGATACTTTGATGATTCCTGGTCTGGAACCACGACAAATGAGGGAAAAAAATTATTACTTTTCTTCACATACTCTGGATACAGCATTGATGTTTATTGGGTCTATGTACGAAACTATGTTCAGGATGAACCCTCTGTCTTTATAGGTTCTGAGGAAACCCTAATATTCATCAATTCTTCCGGCGACTACAGTTTTTCCTTCTCCGCTCCCTCTGAGCCCGGCCTCTATGAACTCAAAGTCAACACAACTTACCAGGGAATATACGGCGAGAACACAAGCGAGTTGTTGGTGAAGGGTCCGCCTGTGATTGAGGATGTGTCTTGGAGCCCTTTTTATCCGAAGGGTTCAGACGATGTTTCGGTCTCAACTGGTATAGTTGATGTCGACGGCTTTGTGGTCGACGCAGGTCTCCACTACTCCTATGACGGGGAAGTGTGGTCTTCCACTCCTATGTCCAATGTCTCAGATAACTACTCCGCTATCATTCATGCCTCCAATAACACAACTGAGACATTCTTTTACGTTTCCATGGTCGACGACGAAGGGTTCGCTTCCAACAGTTCTCAGTTTTCGTTTTGGTTCGACGCTGAGCCTCCACTCATCCATGCGCTGTGGTTTGACCCTTTCTACCCGGACGCCTTCGACGAAGTCACAGTATATGCTAATGTCACCGATAACCTTGGCCTCTTAAATGTGAGTCTCAGCTACAGCTATGATGGCATCAACTTCACGCAGGTAGTTATGAATGAGGAGAACGGAATCTACTCCGGGCTTATACCCGCGGCCAATGAGACAACCCTGGTCTACTACGGGGTCGCCGCCTTCGACTTAGCAGGCCATGTCAACGAAACAGAAACCAAGGCCTACTATACTGCGGAGGTCGACTTCGAACTCACAGACCTCACAGTCGCAGGCGTATTGGGTGGAGGTCTTCCAGTGCAGTTCAACGCTACTGTCCGCAATAATGGGCCGGGTGACGTCTTAGCAGCCTATCATATGGGCTTCACAATCAACGGCGTGTTTTTAGGCTCCATCGTCGACTCCAATCTTCTTGCCAACGACTCCAAATCCTACGTCTACAACTGGACCGCCGAACCGGGAGACTTCATTCTCCAAGCGAAGGCGGACTACCAAGACTACTACGGCGAATTAAACGAATCCAATAATTTCCAGCAGACGTCGTTTAGGGTTATGGGTCCAGAATTACACCCCCTGGAGTTAGGTTACTCGCCTTCGGGCTTCGTAGACGGCGGAACTGTTGAGTCCTGGACGTTGGTGGAAAACAGCGGATTAACCAATGCTTCAACTTTCGCAGTCGGCTTCTATGTTGACAACACACTTGCCGCTTCCACTGTCGTGTCCTCTCTCGCCGTCGGAGAATCTGTGAATGCGTCGGCGAACTGGATGGCGTGGCCCGGTATCGAGAATCTATCGGCTGTCGTCGACTTCGGAGGAGCTGTCGGAGAGGAGAACGAATCCAACAACAACCTCACCATCCAGCTGCCCGTCGTAGGCTTTCCAGACTTGATTATAGAGAACGTCTCCTATACGCCTGAGTCTTTCCTCTATGGTGAATCCGTCTCCTTCAACGTCTCAATTCTAAACATCGGCGACTCCACTATCCGCTCATTTGACGTGGGCTTTTCAACGGGCGAATCCTACGTTCCGGCAGGTGTCGTCTCAGGCTTGGATGCCGACGCTTCGGCATCCATAGTCTACAACCATTCTTCCTCGTACTGTTCTTTTAGCGCATCCTTCTATGCCGACCTCTTGAATGTCGTATCCGAGTCCGATGAGCTTAACAACGTCTACAACTCCTCTTTGTCTTCTGCCGACTGCCCCGACCTCTCCGCCGCCTACCTCTTCTGGGAGCCCCAGTCTCCTACTGCAGGCGACGATGTATTGGTGTCCGTTACAGTATCCAACTCTGGCCCGGACGTGGACATCGACTTCCCAGTGTACTTCTACGTTGACGAAGATTTATTTGCATCCAAGGCGGTCTACGGTTTGGAGGGCTACTCTTCCCTCAACGTCTCTTCCACGTGGAGTGCGGTGGGCGGCCTGCATCAGTTGAAGGCAGTAGTCGATCCTCTAAACGTCGTCGGCGAAGTCGGCGAAGAGAACAACGACGTGGCTTCGGCGATTGATGTTGTGCCTCTCCCTGACCTGGCGGTGTCGGCGTGGGATGTCAACGTGACCTATAACTCCGTCTCGGCGGTGGTCCGCAACCTGGGCGCAGGCAATGCCAGCGGCATCCTCGTGCAGTTTTTCGACGGCGGCCCCGGCGGCGTCTTCATAGACGAGTTCACAGTCAACCTCTCTGCCGGCGAAAACGTGTCTCTATCCACAGATTACTTTATCCCGGATTCCTCTCAGAATCTTTCTTGGTGGGTTGATTCGCAAGACGCAGTTCCTGAGTCCTCCGAGGACAACAACCTCGCCTACTACCTAATCCACAACGTCTCTCTTTCGCCTGCTGCCCTAAACACGAGCGTCGGCGGAGAGGCTGCTTTCACTCTTAATGTGTCGAATCCTTCTGTCAGAAGCGACGTCTTCAACCTCTCGGTGTCTGGGGTCGAAAGCAGTTGGCTGTCGTATCCTTCCTCGGTGACGGTGTCTGCCGGCCAGCGTGCGTCGGTGCCTGTCACAGTCTCTGTTCCAGATGACTGCGGCTTAGACGGCATCTATTCCCTGGAGGCCTTCGCAGTATCCGCCAATACCAATCTGTCTCGCAGTTCTTCGGCCGAATTGCAGGTGTTCCTCGACCCCTTCGTCTCCGCTTCCTCCCCTCTAAACGGCAGCAACCTGTCATCTGATGACGTATTCTTTGACTGGGTGTCATCCTCTAGTACGCTGGGGACCCTCTATCTGAAATCAGAAAACGACAGCAACTATTCAGTCTTCGAAGACAGCGTCTCACTATCTCATTCCATACTCGTCGAAAACCTGTCGCGCAACAAAGACTACCTCTATGTCATGGAGTCTTTGGGCATCTGTGGCGCGGTCAACGCCTCTGGCGTCTTCTCCATCGACAACGGCGTCTACTTCACCGAACGGAATTACTTGTTTGCAGTGGAACGCGACTACGACCAGCGGCGTTCTGTGGTGGTTGTGAACGGCGACGTTGTGGCGCATACAGTGGATGTTTCGGTGGTCAATCCCTACAACGACTTGATAGTCGGCTTCGTGGGCGGCGGCGCCGACGCCCCGCTAACGCTTGCACCGGGTCAGTCGTATACCCTGACATTGGTCTTTCACGCCCAAGACGCCATCCAGGAAGACTATGACCTCCCCATCTCGCTAACTGATGTCTCAGAAAACCTCTCCGATGTCGCCCACGTCAATGTGAGTGTCCGGTTTCCGGTCGTCAACATATCACTTGAGGAAGTCGCCTTCAATAATGCTACGTTGGCGTATTCCTTCAACGTGTCTAATCTGGGCGAGCCGATCTCTGATTTCTCCATAGTCTCAAAAGAGAATTTATCCGGTATCTCCCTGTTTTCGCCTGCCATCTCCCATTTTAATCTGGAGTCGGGTTCTTATCTTTCCTTTGACGTCGTGCCCCTTCTTCCCGAACCAAGCGGGGCAGGCGGCGACCCCTTCACAGGCGGTGGCTCGTTTTCGTGGACGGGCGGAGCCAGCGGCCCGGGTGGTGGTGGGGATGCTGGCGGAGCCTTCCACGACGTATTATTCGACTGCTCCGGGGGGCGGGGTGTATTCGAAGGCCATGTGGAGTGTGTCACCACCTGCCAGGTGACTAAGACGTGGTATTGTCAGAACCGCCCCGACATCTACATCAACATTACGTCGCCGCCGTTCGCCGACCAAAGCGAGATCTCGTTTTCGTTTTTGAGTATCGACTTCGGCGAAGGCTACGTGGGTCGGAGTGTCACAGTACGCTTCAACGGAGCCGTCGTCGGCCAAATCTCGGGTGTGACGCCTTCTGGCACCTACTTTTTTAAAGTCAACCCCTCCCTTATCAACGTCAATCCCTTCGGTCCCGCAGTCAACGAACTCCACATCCACACCGAGGACATGAACCCCGGCCACTATGTGACGACAGGCACCGTCACCTTCCACTTGGGTCTGCGTAACGTGGAGGCGCCGGTGTGTTCGGCTTCACAGGGTGAAGCGGACGGCGACCTCGAAGACCTGTTGTCCGGCTTCATTTGTCACCGCGAATGCGGAGACAAGTTCTGCGTGGACGGCGACGGCGACGGCTTTGGCTGGGGCCCCGATTGCATCAGCTTCGACTGCGACGACGGCAATCCCTCCATCCACCCCGGCGCATTTGACGTCTGCGGAAACGGCGTAGACGAAGACTGTGACGGCGTCGATGCCTCGTGTTGCGGCAACTTCGCCTGCGAGTCGGGGGCCGGTGAAACATGCGTTAGCTGCCGCATAGACTGCGGGTCGTGTGGTGGCTGCGGCAACGGAGTCTGCGACGGCGTAGACCATCCCTGGGAGACCTGCGATAACTGCCGCGAAGACTGCGGCCGCTGCAGCTTCTGCGGCAACAGCTTGCCTGATGCGGGTGAAGACTGCTTTTCCTGCCCCGAAGATGTGGGCGCCTGCTCATCCTGCGGCGACGGAAGCTGCGACAGCCTTGAAAGCTGCTACAGCTGCCCCCTCGACTGCGGAGTCTGCGGAGGCTGCGGAGATGGACAGTGCACCTACGCATATGAAAGCTGCTACACCTGCCACGAAGATTGTGGCGTATGCAACACATGCAACAATGGAATATGGGATACAGGAGAAGAAGGAATCGATTGCGGAGGAAGTTGCCCGGCATGCGAGACAGCCGACTACAAAGTCTTAGTGGTGATGACCTACTACCAAGACGAAGACATCACAGACATCGCACAATATGAAGATGACGTATTGCAGAAGCTGAATGAAACAAAGGAATACTACTTACAACAATCATACGGCGAAGACACCATAGAATTCAGCGAACCATGGTACATACAACTTGGCCCCAGTGGGGACTATCCCGATGGAATCACGGACGATGGAGGATTAGGTACTGGGGCTGATTTTTATAGTCCTCCTTCGAATTATGGTGAAGACATCTTAACCGGTTTCGGTCAAGATTTTTATGGACAATATGATGCTATCCTAGCCGTACAAAGTGATATCCAAGCCCCCATTGATCCAATTGGGAATTCTCCTTTCCGAGCTGTGGCGTATTCGGAAAGGTGGGTGGGGTGGAGTGACTGGGTTAGTCTGTTTGGCTTACCTAAACCTGTTGCCTGTGTTAACATCCATACAATCACTGGCACGTTCTCTCATGAACTTGGACACGCTTTATATGAACTCGACGACTTTTATGGTGAACCAGACAACAGGGGTGATATTGGGGATTGGGGTTTGATGGGATCCGGTAATTACCTAGAACCTGTTGCACCACTCTGTTCCTTCAACAAGGTAGAGGCGGGCTGGCTAGGTTACACAACATCAAGCGAATCAAATTTGGTGCCGAATAAAACCTTTAGCCTTACGCCTATAGGGGACTTGGCATATGGCGATAACGTTGAAAAAATCGAAAACATAGGGGATACTTGGATTCCAGACCTCACAACATACGACTATATACTTGAAGCACGAAAAGACCGGAAAGGTGTTGTGGTCTACAAAGACATACATACCTGGGGTAATGATTGGGATCTCACTAAAAGTTATTTGGAAAAACTTCATCCACAGTTAAGTCAGGCAAGTGGTCCGACCCTAAATAACGACTCACCAATCTATGTTGATGAAATTGCGTGTTTAGAATTTTCATGTGTGGGAGAAGGACAATGCATGTCTGAAGGCAATCCAAACCAGAATGTCCTTGTTCGATATAACCCTGAAGCGAACGCAAATCTGAAAGGAGTTATTTTACGAAATCAAATTGTGTTTGAAAACAATAACTCGTCAAATTCTTCACCCACTTCGCCTCCACTACCTCGGACTGGGTGGAGTGGTTTTGCATCCATTCAGCCTGTTAATGCATCATTAAATAGTGGAGGAGACCTGAAAGTTGTATTCGTTAATAATGACTCTGATTCGAAGCGAGTAAATTCTCTCAACATCACTTCTCTTGACGCTGATTTTAATCCTTATCGAGAGTGTGAATTGTCAGGGGAGATTCCGAAGATACTTCGTCCTCGAGAACAATTTAATGTAACAGGGAGAAACTGTACTCCGTTAAAAAAATATCGTATGCATTATTTTAAAGTAAAAATTGTTTCTGACTCTCTCCACGAGAATGGTTCAATACGTTTTGGAGACAATGTTACATACGGAACAATGGGGGTTGTCAATCTTGGATTGAAAAACATGTTTCCTTATTATTCAGAAGAAACGATAAAAACGAAATGGAAAGAAAAGAAAGCTGCAGAGAAGTGGGCCCAAATTCTTCTAATAACTGCTATTTTGTGGTTGGTGGTGGTTTGGTTACACACAAAAAGCAAGAAAGCAATCATTAAATGGATCATACTTTTTATCCTCGCCATCCTGTTCGGTTTATTTGCAGCCCAGCTTGCTAACTCTGAGCCACCCAAACCTACTGAATCTGGAAAGAGGGGTTTTTCAGTTGTGTATCCCATTAATACAACAGTAACAGAGAGTGGTGAAGTTGAGGTCTTTCTTAAGAATGATGCGGGTACAAAAGTCAGAATAAATTCTATCCTTATTACTACTGAGAATAATAAAAAATGCAACCTTTCAATTGATTCTCCCTTAGTTGTCTCCCCAGGAGTTGTCCTTAATTTTTCTGTATATGATTGTGCTCCAAGGGAACACTTGGAGACTGGAAGATATGGCACACTCTACTACGATATTGACATAATGTACGATGATCTTTATTATAACGATACGATACGTACCTCAAACCATTCTTCACGGGGGACCGTGTGGGTAGTGAATCCTGAAATCACTAAAAAGGAAAAAGAACGTGAGACTTCAAAGAATATCACGTTAACCCTAATCTTTGCTGTTGCTCTTTCATGGTTAGGTGTAGTCTGGAGGTCTACGAAAAACAAGAAAGCAGTGGTGTACTGGGTTCTCTTTTACTTGTTTGTTTTGTTCCTTGTATATCTATTGGCCAACATCGGATACGCCAGTTCTTCCTCACTAGAACCCTTGTCGTCAAAAGCGCCTAGAATCGAAGGTTTCGACTTAGTGAGGGTGCTAGGTTTCACCTTGGAGGAAGATGATACATTCATATATGTCTTATCAAACAAAGGCAATTTCTCTGCTCAGGTCAAGTCAATCAGAGTAGTGAATTCTTTAACTCAAGAGGAATGCGCACTTGAAACCCAATTACCAATAACTATGGGTCCCTCTGAGAGTACATCTAGAACATCTAATCGGATATATGCCAGCGGATGCGGTATAAAGGATCAAGAAGTTGAGTGGGTGGAGTTTGACATAGAAATATTGTTTGACTTCTTATCTGAAGACGGAAAAGCTATTCAAAAAGACCAAGCGAGTAAAGGAAAAATTGGATTCGAACCCGATTATATCATCGAAAAACAGAAAAAATCAACCACACGAAAAACAACTTTATTCTTCGTTTCGATCTTTGCTGTTGCTCTTTTATGGTTCACGATAGTCTGGAGGTCTACGAAAAGTAAGAAAAAAGTTTTGCTTTGGATTCTTTGGATTTTATTGTTTCTTGTTTTATTACATATTTTACTTACGCCTACTTATTTCGCATATCTTCTTACTTCAGCTCTTGTAAAATCCTCGGCTGGTTTGCCTGAACCGGTTGACATAATACATCCAAATCTCGATTACCATGTGGTTACTGCTACTGGTTTGTCTGAGCCGGTTGATTTGACTTTCCCTGATCTCGACCTTCACGCTTATTCAGTTGATGGTTTGCATGTTGGTATGAATTATTCGAGTGGTTTGTATGAGCGTCAGATTCCGGGTGCTTCTGCTTCTGGTGATTTGCGGGCTGAGGAGTGGATCTTCGTCCCCAACGACGTCAATGTTACCTTTTATGTTGACAGCCGCGACGTTCAACAGTACCTTAATGAGTCGGGCAGCAACGAAACTCTGGAATTAAATTACAGCGTCTACACGATGGATTACGGCCCTAATCCCTGGGTTGAGTTGGTGGGCGGTGAAGTAGTCATCCACGACAGAAACGTCAGCGAACCCACCCAACATTCTATCGGGCCGGGTGAAACCATGGCTTTTGTCCTACCACACTGTGGTGATAATATAACACAAGATACGACATTGATAGGTGGCCTGGCTGACTGTGAAGGGGATGGATTAGTTATTGGCGCCGATGACATAGTCTTCAACTGCAATGGCTATCTGATTTACGGTGATGGTGTGGGCGAAGACTACGGACTCTATCTTGATGGAAGAGAGAACGTCACCTTCACTGATTGTGCGGTGCAGGAGTTCGATAAAGGAATCTATCTTTTTAACGGCTCCAACCACAACTATGTCATAGGCTGCCAGTTCACCGGAAACTACGGCTACGGAATCTACTTTGAAGATTCGCAATACAACACCCTTTGGGACAACAGGTTCCACAACAACACCGTC
>JBDREA010000088.1:0-2199 GCA_043820265.1 Candidatus Altarchaeota archaeon
TTTCCCGATCTCCCGGCAAGATCAAACCCACGATTCGCTGCCTTGGCATCTGCAGCCTTCCCAATTCCGCCATATACGGGACCTCATTTTTAGCCAGCCAGTTGTCTCCACAACATCCTGCGGTCGGATTTTGCTTGACCCCAAGGCCATTTCCAGTATACTCTGTCCGTAAAAAAGCGACTTCTTATCAGCAATTATGTTGGGTATCAGAGGAAACGTACAGCACATAAGAGATAGTCACAACTCCTTGAGAGTTCGAAAACAGAAAAGACTCCTTGCCTGAACTTTTCGGCGCTGCTTGCTTTTATACAATGTTCTTTCGGTGTCATATCAAAGGTCCACTACCCTATCAGTAATGCTATTTGGACCAAAGCCCTGCGCGTAGCTTTGTAATGATGCTCATTTCATTCGCCTTCCTACTACAAGACTGTCTCTACAGATGGTGAGTCGCAAAGAATCCACTCCTTTCTCCTCGAATGATCTCGCACGGTCTCTTCAAACCGAGCTTGTCCTGCTATTATATGTTATTTTTCTAAACTCATCTTGCCACAACTTATTTTTTTACCAGCGTCCCCTTCGATAACATGCTAAAAGCATTAGGCTTCTTAATGGACGATATTTGTCACCTGTTCATCACAGCTCATTTTTCCAGGGGTACTTGGACGGTGTGGACGATGATTTTCATGGTTTTTCTGATGGGGTCTCACAATTGACGCCCTCCAAGATTTATCCTGTCCCTCTCCAAATACAATTTTGTCACGATAGTCAACAATTTCCCTCAGTCTCTATAATTAAAAAGCAGCTTCGGTTAATAGAACGTTAAAAATTGACAGCATTTATTAATATTCTTCAATATATAGTGTTGACAAAGTTAGCGAACACTAGTAACATACGGCTATGAATAAACAAACTCTTGGTGAGAAACTGAAGCTTGAGAGGGAAAAAAGGAGTCTTTCCCTAAGGAAATTCGCGGAAAAACTTGAAATTTCAGCCTCTTATCTCGTTGACATCGAAAAGAATCGCCGAATGCCGAACCTTGGACTGTTGCAAAAGGCTGCCGATCTGTTAGACATTCCAGTGTCTGTCTTCGATGAATTTTCTCCTGAGGTTTCTAAACCCGTCAGGGATTGGCTCGATAAAAATCCTCTGGTGAGGAGGTTTTTAAGATTTATCAATAAAAGCCCTGCCCCAGAGGAAACCTTAGATAAGCTTGAGAGGTCCGTAGCGCGGCAGCCCCAACGCAGATACCCGATCGCAATTTATGAATCTGAACTTCAAGCCATTGGATTTGAAAGCTCGTCCTGGGAGAGAGAAACAGGTGGCGACCTTTTTGGGATATGGGAGGATATTCCTGTTGTCTACTTCGCGAGCCGAGCAGGACCACAGGCGAAACGAGACCACGCCCACTTTAGGCTCGATGTCGACTACCTTATTAACCTCAGCGTTATGCTCGAAAGAGATTGGGGCCTGAGATATTTGGGCGATTGGCATTCACATCACCGCCTCGGTCTAAGCACTCCAAGTGACGGGGATCAGAGACGGATCAAAAGACTCGCAGTGAAGAACAATTTCGACGACATGGCTGAATTCATTATTACGTTCGCATCGTCGCACAATAATAAAAGGAAGATCGAAATCCATCCCTTTTTGTATTTGGACCTCCCTTTGCAAGCTCTAACTCAAGCGGTACTGATTGTATTGAAAGGCACCAGCCCGGTACGATCGGCACTGATTGCAGAATCCTCATTGCCAGAACAAAATCTAGATTCGTTTTCTTCTTTCCCGGCAGAACAGATTGGCATTCCTGTGGAACCTCTGGGCCGTGTTTCAGGATGTGAGGGATTTATTGCCAATCAGATCAGCGAAAGGCTGTTTGCCAAGGTAGTAGCGGAACTAACTGCTGTTTCAGCGGGTGTTCCGGAAGTACATAAACAATCGTTCGGCTACATTATCGTCGTTCCCGTGAACGAAAAAGAAAATGTCGCATTTGCATTAGACAAAAATTGGCCTCACAACCTGCTAGAGGTCGATTGGATGAATAGAGCGAACGGCCTTTCGGAGGAGTTGTCGGTCGATTTAGCAGGTTTGTCTCTTCTTAACGTCCAGGATTTGAAGGCGATGTTTTTCAATGCCTCTAGATCACGATTGGAGACAGAAAAATGACAGTCCTAGAACGCGTAATTCTCGAGAATCAAATAT
>JBDREA010000089.1:0-4058 GCA_043820265.1 Candidatus Altarchaeota archaeon
CACTACAAGCTCGTTGGAAACCATAGTGCAGTCAAACTTTGTCACTGGACTAAGAAGAGCCTGAAAGACGAGGGATTTTGTTATAAGGAGCAATTCTATGGCATCAAATGCCACAGATGCCTGCAGTTCACTCCTGTCGTCAACTGGTGCAACCAAAACTGTATATTCTGTTGGAGAGTGACAGATTCAACTGAGAACGACGAGCTTCCATTTGAGGGAGACGATCCAGAATCAATCATCGATGAGGCGGAGAGGCAACAAAGAAGGCTTCTATCCGGGTTTGGAGGGATTCCCGAAAGGCTGAATAAGGAGAAATTTAAAGAGGCTCAAAATCCAAACCAGGTCGCAATCAGCCTTTCAGGGGAACCCACTCTTTACCCACGATTAGGAGAACTCATAGAAGCATTCCATAAAAGAGGATACACAACCTACCTTGTCACCAACGGCACCCTTCCCAAAAAAATAAGAAACCTAGACCCTCTCCCCACCCAATTCTACTTATCCCTTGATGCCCCCACCAAGGAAATCTACCAACGATTAGATAATCCCTACATCAAAGACGGGTGGAAGAGAATTAATGAATCTCTGGAAATCATGAAGGATTTGGAAACAAGGACCGTGATTCGTCTAACGATGGTAAAAGGCTGGAACATGGTTCACTCTGAGCTTTACGCAGCCCTTATAAAAAAAGCCCAACCAGACTTCGTCGAAGTAAAAGCCTACATGTTCGTCGGAGACTCAAGACAAAAGATGACGCATGAAAACATGCCAAACCAAGAAGAAATCAGGGAGTTCGCGGAAAAACTAGGCAAAGAATTAGGATACACGATAAAGGATGAGAAAAAAGACAGTAGAGTCGTGCTCCTATCAAAAAATAATTAGTGATTAATCCTCTTCTTTTTCCCTCATGAGTTCTTCACGAACCTGGTCTCGTTTTGAACGCCATCTCCTGCGCCATTCAGCACCCTTCATCCTAGAAATGGTCCAGCCAACTCCCCGTTTTCCAAGCTGGAATATGGAAGATTGCTCGATCAAAAGCGCGGAAAGACTGACCCCCCACTCGCAATCACAATAGAAAGCAAAGACGTCTACCAATCATTCCAAGGTTTCTTCAACCTGCTGTGGGAGATAGGAGCTAGATAAACCTCTTTTTCAATATGTCCTTCCCTAAATACCTTTAATGCAAAGACAACTTTCACCTAGGGATAGACCAAATAACGAGGTCAGGCATTCAGTTCAAAGTGCACAAAGAGATGATCTAGAGGCAGAGGCTTTGAAGGGTGCCCGGAAAGACCTCCTTTCATCAATACTTGGTCCTCCCAGACCTAAAGAAGAGAAATTTACCAGTAAAGGTTTTTTAAAAAAACTTGACGGAGTAGGTTTACCCGGAAACATGCGGGTTGTCGCAACGAAGTTGACGGCGACAGATACGATGCCGCTTGAGATTTATCCAAAACCTATGTTGGTTCCTCATATGACCTCAAACGGGCTTGAGTTTACTCCCTGGGCTTTAGGTATTGAAAGGAATGAAGGTGGAAAATGGAAAAAGGTGGGGGGCAGAGTTATAGTTCAAGGATATGATTCTACGTTTTATCGCGATGGCCGAAACCTTCGGACAGGAGTCCAGTTGGTAGAGGACAATCTTCAGAATGTTTTGACAAAAGAAGAATATCTCTCGTTTCTGAAAGCAATATATGATGCGATCCCTGAAGGGACCGAGTTCACGCACCTTCTAGACGATGCCAGGACACTTGTTGAGCTGAATGCAGCTCTACCTAGGGATTATCGCGAGCAGGGCAGCCCGATGAGGGACTATTATTACACCCAACCCGAGATCGACGCGATTGTCGGGAAGGAAAGGGGTGGTAGATTAGATGAGCGAGAAAGAGTGGCCCTTGAAACCAACCTTGGAGATGCACAGCTTCTAGGCTATGGCTATACTTTCGGTAGGATAGGGTTATATGGGATCCAAGATAAGGTTCTTCCAAGAGCAACTTGGGTTCAGCTTGCTGATCAGGCCGGTTTTAGGAATTTCAAGTTGAAATTCTCTGATGTGCAAGATGGGGAGACAGAAAATAAGCCTTTCATTTATCGTGATGATGGTACAAGAGTCGAAAACTACCATAAGTTATGTATAACCTGCCAGAAATCCCCACCTGAGGGAACTATGGCTGATTTCGAGGAATGGGAGAAGAATCCGGTATCTGCGTTGATTAAAACTGGGGAAGAAACAAATAGGTCTTTATCACAAACAGTCTCTTCACCTGCGAGAAGGCTTCTTCGGAATCTTTGTCAGACAAGACAGGGAACTCTAAAAGAAAAATTGATGGCTCGTTTAGACGATGAACGGGATGTTAAAGCTGCATTATTGCACTATAAAATTGAAGCGCTTGAAAAGGGAGGGGATACAGAGGAAATTGATACCAAGAAATCTAGTTGGTTGATGCATCCAGAAGAAGGGATCTCAATAAAACCCCCAATGTTAGATCCTCTACACATCTCACCCGATAGATTCGAATCATTTGTTGGCGAGTTGAGAAGGAACAACCAACAACTTGGACCTCTTGCAAGAGATGAGTATGGTGAACGAGAAAAACTCTTAATGGACTCGTTAAAAATAAGCGAGGATTCTGAATTAGCTATTGCGTTCGTCTATAGTGGTACTTATCCATTTTCAAATAAACATGACAATGACGGTCTACTAGCTGTAATGGAAGGACTACAAGACCGGGGATTTCACACCTTAACTGGTTCAACAGTCGACATTGATCCGATTATGTCCTTCGATCTTCTCCCAGAGAACCAGCGCTTGGAATTTGCTCATCTGATGGACGTAGCGTTTGGACGGCAAAAAACCAGTGATAGTAGAAAGGCTATCGTAGCAGGTTATGAGTACGGCGACGACATGGATGACCATCTGAAGGTTGTTCTACCGAAGCTTGTGGAATTAAAACATGCTGGGATAAAAAAGATTTCTGTGGCCATCGAAGGGATCTACCTGGACGACTCTCCCTTTCCATATGCACGTCGAGCTCAACTTTCGGTCTCTGATTTTCTAAAAGGAAGATGGAAACTTACTGGCAAGGAAACGATGGCAAATACTTCAATCGAAGCTGAAGGAGTTAGAAGCTACATCAAGGCATTGAAGAGGGCAGGTATCGAGGTTGAAGTGATCGGTCTAGGTGATTCGAGGGGAGAGGCTGAATTCAAACGGGCTGATCCATTTGGCTGGGCAATACAAAATGGGAAGGACTTACTAACCAAAGGTAAGGCATCTGAGGATGCCGTAAGATATTCTGTGGAAACGCTACTCAGTAGACTTCCGACGTTAATATCTGATAGAAAAGACAACCACGTCCGAAAAGAGATGGTCAGGTATCTCATAGACGAAGCTGAGAAAACAGATGACAAGTTCACACTTGAGGTGCTTCGAAGAGTTAAAAAGAAATGGCGGAGGATGAGGATAGCTGGAATAAAAGAGAACTGGGAGTTCAGTCGAAGTATGACCGCTATGTTTAAGGGGATGATTGCTCAAGGAAAAAAACAACAAGAATCGAAGGACTAACCCACCTTCGTCCCCGCCTTCACTTTTTTGTCGGGCTGCAGCAGTATTGGTTTTCCGTTTTCGTCTGCTGCAAGTAGCATTCCCTGGCTTTCTTCTCCCCGAAGTTGTGCGGGCTTAAGGTTGGTGACGACTACAATCTGCCTTCCCACCAACTCTTTTTCAGAATATCTCTCCTTTATTCCTGCTACAAGTTGGCGTTCACCCAGCTCTCCGACGTCAACATTCAAAAGTAAAAGTTTGTCGGCGTTGGGGTGCTGTTTTACTTCCTTGATCGTTGCGATCCTCAATTCTAATTTCTGAAATTCTTCGAATTCGACCATTTCCTTTTCCTCGATTAACTTCTTTTGTGGTTCTTTTTTATTTTTTCCTTCCTTTGAGGGGGGGAGGTATTTCTCTTTGAAGGATAATATGTCTTCATCCTCGATTTTTCGATATAATGGCGTAACTTTACCGATCTTACTTCCAGCCAGCCCTTCGTCAAGCCTACCAGCAT
>JBDREA010000090.1:0-9262 GCA_043820265.1 Candidatus Altarchaeota archaeon
GGGAAAAACTTGGGAAGAAAGGCGTCGATGGACCATACACTCTGTCACTCAGCTTAGTTAGGGGGGGAGAACTACTCGACTCTCTATGTCATCAAACGAAGCCATACAAGAAAGAAGACTTCTTCTCGTGGACACCCCAGACCCATACCTTAATCGTTGAAAACGTGGCTGCAGGATTTAATGAACAAGATTTATTTCAATTGACGATAGACCTTGATAGCAAGGTCGAAGGAGACTATGGATTCACAGCAACCATCTACTACGATGGAAAATACAAGACAAATGGAATCGAGAGAACGAAATTAACCAAGGGGAAAAACATCATACACTTAAGCCTTTTACCTCATATGAACATCCCGCGGAGCTACCTGGGGAAAAATAAATTGAGGGTAGAGCTTGAGCCATTTCAGATAAGAAAGAGCGAAGACGGGACGGATCAGATGATATTTGTTCAAACTATGGCTCCGCCCCCATCCATGATTTTCTAGGACTTCACTTCCTCATCTTCAATGCCGCCACCACAGCCAGTATCCCTACAAGGATTGCTATCAGGAACACTATTGCTTGGTAGGTTTGTTCTCCTCCAGGTCTGATTGGTGGTTCGATACGAATGGTTGAAGTCGTTGTGTCTTCTGGAACGGGGTCTGGTATGGCTATTCTTCCTGCCTCAACTTTTTCCGCGCCTGCGTCTTCTCTGATGTTGAAGCAAGATCCTCTCAGGCAGAAGTCCACGTTTTTGCCTTTTGCAAGATACTGTCCGACGTCGTCTCCTTCATCGAGTAGCTGGAAGTATGCATCGCTGTCGTATTTTATCTCAATAGCTTCTACCTCGGGATTGTAGCCTTGATCGACCCAGACATCCTTTCTCATATAGAAAGTCTTTTCACCTGCGGTCTCAATCTTTCCAGTTTTATCCTCTTCAATGTATTCGGTTTCCTTTATGCTTGCAGTTTTCATGGCTGCATTAACTGCTCCCGCGCCTGAGTCAGAAGCATATGAAAGGGCATCTAACACTTTTCCAAAACTGCTTCTAGCTTCCTGCATCATGGGTGCGGGTCTTTCGCCTCCAGTTGTTACTGGAGCCGTATAGTCTGTGTCTTCGGTCACCAGAAATGAAGTGTATGGCGTCATTATACCGTATTTTAGGCTTAGCTCGATTATCTCGTCTTTTAGTTCGTCGTCTACGCCGTGAAGCCTTATCTCATCTAGGAGGAATCCTATTCTTCTAGTAGCCCAAAGCCTGGGTATAAAATCATTTCCTCTGTCGACTTTGGCGAAATAAGTTTCAAAGTAGTGTGTCTCCTTGATTCCCGCAACGTTTCCTTTTAGTGTGATTGTTGCGTCTCCGCTTCCGCTGTATCTTCCAAAGACCATAATTTGTGAGCCCCTAAAGATGTCCGGTAGATTTTTGGGATAAATGTATTCGACATCAATATCACCGAAGTCAAGCTCAAGATCTGATAGTACAGGAGCGCTTATCCTCTTATAGAGTGCTGAAACCTTAACTTCGATATCCTCGTCCGGTTTCACATATTCTGATGCACCACTATTTTCTTCAACTAGTTTGTCCAATAGGTGAGTGTTGACATCGTATCCTACTCCGAACACGAAGAACCTTGAGCCTGCGTCGTTTTCACTTCTTACTGTTTCCAAGATTCTTTCTATATTCGTCGTTCCTACCGTCGGTTTACCGTCCGTCAGAAAGATCAGGGTCTGCATCCTGCCCGTATCCTTCTTGGACATATCCAACGCATCTTGAAGGGCGTCGTTTATGTTTGTACCACCCGCCGCTTTGATGTCTTCTATGAAGTCTACTGCGCTTTCAATATTTTCTTCGTTAACTTCGACTAATCCGCTCCTCCATTTTCTCACTTCACTTGAGAAGGTGATGATGTTGAATTTGTCGACATCATTTAAACTGTTTACAGTGAATTTCAGGGCTTCCTTTGCCTGCTTGATCTTTTCACCTGACATGGAACCAGATGTGTCGAGCACCAGCAAAACATCTTTGGGTATTACCCGGTCTTGTCCGGCTTCGATCGAGGGCGCGATCAATACTGTAAAGTAGCCATCTTCACCAGATAGGCGATGGGTGAGAAGGTTTATTCCGAAGTCTTCCTCTGAGATCGTGTAGATAAGTTCAAAGTCATTTTTCGGCAGGGCGTTTTCGTCTTTGTAGGTTACTTCCACCTCGTGTTCACCTTGCCACTTAACCTTAACTTCATGTGTGGGTGAATAAACAGTCTTTATTGGAGACTTGGATTTCACAGTAACCGTGACTCTAACTGTCTCGAGTTTTTTTGAGCTGAACTTCTCCGTTGACAGGGGATAGACGTATCTGCAAATCCCTGATTCGCATTTTACCATCTCTTCGTAGTCGAGTTTTATTCTTTTCTCTCCTAGAGCAGGGATGGGGTATACCCTTGCCTTGAACATGTTTCTTCCGACATATTCAAGGAGTGCCGGATCCTTCATCCTCCTTACGATGTCTTCATAGATTTGGCGAGCTTTCTGTTTTTCAAGTATCTCGCCGATCAGCTCCTCTCCGTCGACATACATCGAGAACTTTGAGATCGTAGCCTCTTCAGGCAGGGGGAAAATGTATGTTCCCTCCAGTTCGCGTCTCTGATTGTTGACAAAGACCTGATCGATCTTTGTTGTTGCATACTGGTTGTCGATAACGACATCGACGTGGTGGTACTTGATAGCAAGATATGGGATCTTGTAGGGGTAGTCAGGGGGCATTGGTTGGGGATAGGGGGGCTCAGGGATGATTATGCCGTCAGCTCTCACAACGTTGATGCATAAAGTGAATAAAACCAGGATCAGTCCGATCTTGTAAGTTGCTTTCATATTTTTCACCTCTTTGATACAATAATTATCAAACCTGTTGAAAATAATAATCCACCAAAAATCCAGATTACCGGTGGTGCGTTTTCCTGGTTGAGATCTTCTGTGGTTATTTTCGGCATATTTGTTTTCAAAGTCGTAGTAGGGGTTGTTGGATCTGGCTTATGGATATCTATCTCCTTTGTGCCAGGATCTATGGGGGATGTAGGCTTGACAGTCGAAGTTGTGGTTTTCTTAACTTCTTCACCGTCGTATTCTACTCCCATCGCCATCGCCTCTTTTTTGAGGGCACCTACTGCAAAGTCGGCCAGGTTGTTTGTTAGGATAGTTGCTTTTCCTTCAACCATCTTGTAGGTGGAGTCGGCTTCCGGTGCTGCGAACTCAGCATCAACATGTTTTTCTGTGTAGTATGATTCTGCTTCTCTTCTCCTGTAAGTTAACGCCTCGTATTCGCCGTCTGTTTCTGCTGCTATCTTTTTGAACTCTCGGATTCCATGACTGTCGATCCCTGAGCCGCTTATAGTGTAGATAACGACTCCCTCATCTATTGCTGCCTCGATTTCGCCTTCCACAGTATAACCCTCCGGGCATCCCTGCTCATAGCTCCTGTCTGAGCTTCCCACTCCGTGGGGGGCTGCGTCACCTATCAAAAAGATCATCTTTTTTGCCTGCTGCCTCCACTCCATCTTTTTTATTGCGATGTGCAGGCCGTCAACCACTGCTTCAGGGCTGTCTCCGCCTCCTTGAGCACTGATTCCCCTTAGGTCGTCTAGCACGGAATCGATGTCACTTGTCAGGTCGAATTTTTTATAGACATATTGTTTTTCTTGTTCTAGGTGATCCCGGTATGTCACTATTCCGATTCTCAGATCAGGTGTTGGTCTACCTTGCTGGATTTCTGAGACGATGTTTTTGATGTGGGCTTTGACTGCAAGTATTTCATCTGACATGCTGCCTGTCGAGTCCAAAACGAATACTACGTCAAGTTGTGGTCTCACCATTTTCGGGAAAACCTCAGTTGCAAGACCGTATGTTGCTTGAGTAACGATTAACGAAACTACCAGAACCGCTAAGATTGTGATTTTTCTCATATTTTGGTCACCTCTTGTTAACACGACGATTCCTTCGAAGGAATCGTGTGCGTCACAACCACAAGCATTATTGTGGTTGTAACGTACCTTGTTTTCCTTTAAAAAGCAGTTGTCGGTTTGTTTCGGTTTACACCGAAAGACTTTTTATAAACCATTCGGCCTAATAGCATAGGGTAATGGACTACAACACTCAGCTAAAGCTGAAAACAAGAGAAACGGGAAGCATCGTTTGCATGGGCATTGATCCAGTCCTTGAAAGAATCCCCATTGAAAAGGGAAGTGTTGAGGAAAAGATCACTAAGTTCTACACAGACATCCTTGCGGCAATTGTCGCAGAAGACGAGCGTCCGGCTATCGTTAAGCCCAACTATGCCTTTTTTGCGCAATACGGTTGGGACGGGCTTCGGGCTCTGAAATCGGTGATAGAAGCCTATCAAAACCAGGACGTCTCTGTGATTCTTGACGGAAAACGCGGAGACATCGGAAAGTCCAGTGCCGCATACGCCAGGGAGATCTTTGATTTCTGGGGCGCCGACGCAACGACGATTGCCCCATACATGGGCTCAGACAGCGTCGAGCCTTTCTTAGAATACACTGCTCACGGAAAAGGGGTGTATATACTTGACAGGACCTCGAACAAGGGGGCAGCAGACCTCCAGAACCTTAAGGTCGACAACATCCCAATCTACCTTAAGACTGCAGAAAAGATCATGGATTGGGCTAAGGAGCGCCCCGGAGTCGGTGCGGTCGTGGGGGCTACCTCGCCTGACGAGCTTAGGTCTATAAGCGAATACTTCGCCGACCTGAAACCAGATACGCCATTGCTCATACCTGGTGTAGGAGCGCAGGGTGGATCAGCTAAGGAAGTAGCATCTATCTTAAAAGGAACTGGGCAAGACCTAGCACTTCACCGCATAAACAGTAGCAGCGGCATCAACTTTGCATTCATCAAAGCCGAATCAGACGATTATGCTGGAGCTGCGGTCAAGGCGCTAAAAGAACTCAACAGGGAGATTGGTGCTATCCCAAAGACCTAACTAGAGGGCTTCCATGGACCAAGGATGGCTTCGACGTATTCGATCACTGTTTTAGCCGGTGTAAGTCTTCCCTTTTCTGATCCTAAAAATCTCTTCTTTACAGATTCCTTGAGTTCATCTCCCTGCAATCCTCCCTCGAAGGCTTGTTGCTTGAATCTCCTTATCTGTTCGGGTGAAGCTAGATATACTTTTTCCTCTGGCAAAACTTGGGATAAAAGTTTCTCTGTTATGGCGCTGATTTTAGCCCGCCCATCATAAGTTTTTTTGACTTTAGGCAAAGGCACATTCTTACGGTAGTGCAAAGGGACCTTGTAATCGCGTCGTCCGGTTTGGCTAACCATGATCCTCTCAATCATCTGCATGAGGGGAGGGACCCTGTCTTTGGGCTGTATCCCTTCCTGCCTCCAGGAGTCAACAAATTCTTGGGCAAAGTCTATATATGTTGCGCTAAGGGGTGTTATCCTTTCTGGGTTTTCTCTTTGGATCTTTTCCATCACCCATATAGTATCTAGTTGCAGAAAGGCGAGATCTTTTTTCTGATGATTTTCTATTTGTCTCATATAACGCTGGGTATCTTTTTCACTTAAACGGATATCTGTGACCTTATCTTCAGGGATTAAATCTATCTTTGCCTTCTCTAATTCTGTTATTGCATCTTCGAGATGCGATTTGGCAAAAACGTATTGCTCTTGTTTTGGGATGTGCACATCAGTTTGGAACCTCTCAAGAATACCCTGTGTTTTTTCGAGTCCACTCCATCGATAGTCTAGGATCTTACGCACCATGCCATGGTGTTGTTTGAATTGGCCGCACAGGTTCTTGGCTGCGAGGGCAAATCCTAGGGCCTCAACCGCAATCCTATCGTCTTCTAGTAATTCTTCACCATTCTCCAATCGATTAGACCATCTTCTTATGTGGGTCTTTGAACGGTCGTGCATTGGAGTCAATCTCTTCAGTTCAGCGACTGTTTGAACGTGAAAGTCCCTTCTCTCCTCCTCCCAGGTCCTATCACCAGGATCTACTTGCGCGGGCTTGGAAGAAACGTACGTTTTCCATAATTCGATATCATCTAATGGATTGAAGGAGAGCGTTCTTCCAGAAGCACCTGTAGGTTTTCGGATTACCTTCGCCATTTCTCTTAGGAGTTACAAGGAAGAAGAAAATAATAAATCAGGGGTTCAGTATTCCTCTAAACTAGTCTGTTTGCATCTGTTTATCGTGTTCCAGCTTCGACGGACGTGGTCGGGCATGCTTTCTCCGTTTCGTACGATATTGCGCAGCCAGTTTTTTGTTAGCTCATCAGCCGGATAGCCTGAGCCGAAGTCACCGAGTGTTTCCTTTAAAATCTCGATTTGGCGGTCACGTTCGACTTTGGCGAGGATACTTGCCGCACCGACTTCGAGGTATTTGTCGTCGGCTTTGTGTTCGCTTATGAATTCTGGTATTATGAATTCAGGTGATTCGTCGTTTAGGTGAAATAATATCTTGTTTTTGAATCCTTCAGCAATTGAATCGGCGGCATCAACTATGATTTTTGCTGGCTTGCATTCGAGGTCTAATATGAGCTCCGCCATCTTTTGGGCTTCGATGACGTTTAAACTGATTTTTTGACGCAGCCGGTCTATTTCACTCGGCGAAACTAGACAAACATTCCATTCGATTGCTATCTCCTTTATTTGCGGCTCCAATTCGGTTCGCCTTTTAGGCGACACCTTCTTTGAGTCGCGGACCTTTAGTTCAGAAAGCTTTTTTCTCCCAATGTCATCAAAGACCGCGCAGGCCACAGCCATCGGCCCCACCACAGGACCCCGGCCTGCCTCATCGATTCCGCAAACTAGAACATCTTTAGACACTTTCTATCAGGACATGTATGGGGAAGATGAGAAGATAAATAAGAACTTACTTCTTTGCTTTACTCCAGACGTCTTCGAAGAATTCAAGGTAGTAGTCGTAATTCCTTTTGGATTTGATGACAAAGGCAGTGGGTTCATCCTCCCATACGATTGTCATGACATGGTTTTCGTAGATGAAGGTGCCTATGGGTAGCTTCTGCGGGGTATAGCGGAATTCCATGCCTGGGTAGATATGCTCTTTTTCCACTATGCTTCGGTGGTCAATATTCGACAGTAACCTGACGCTTATCTTTTTGTTCGTCCTTTTGTCGTGGAAGTTTTGAAAGAAGTTTATGACCTGTCGTTTTTTTAGTGTAGGTCCGAGCATGAATACCTGGTATTGCCCTCCGGTTGGGACTGTCTCCAAGATCAGGTTGAATGCTGATTTTATCCCATTGAATGATTCATAAACCCTAGCTTCCTGGTGTTCGCCTGAGAATTTTCTGCGCGCCTCGATTTTTGGTATGATCACCTCTTTGAGCTCTCTTTTCTTTTCCCCTATCTCTCGTTCTTTTTTCTCAAGTAAATCGTATATATTGTCTGGATGAGCTACTTGGAAGTGTTTTATGTTGTTCTTTATTATGACGCTGGCCAATCCCATAGCGATGAGCTTTTCGAGGATGGCATAGATCTTTGAATCTGGCACTCCTGCTTTTTTTGTCAAAGGCCCCACTGTACACTCGTTCAGTTCCAATAGGGAGAAATATACTTGTACATCTGATTGGTTTAGGCCAATTTCTGAGAGGGAGTTTGATTCCATTGTGTCGGTGCCTATTTATTTGGATAACTTATAGGAATACAAATTTAAAAATTCCTACTACCAAGGTAGGGGTTAAAATTTATATATCATTCTATCTGTGATTGATACATGAAAAACATAAAACACAAAATAATGCCTAAGAGATTGATAATCCATATTGCAGTAATCTCTATTCTACTCTTCTCGATCATCTGGTTAGTTCATAAAAACAACCAGCATAACATCCTAAGTACGGGATTCAACAATTCCCTGCATCCAAAGGATACGATTTCAGTTCGCTTACCCATCCCTGTGGTCGAAGCAGGCCAAACGCCATTCTATGTTGCAGAAGAGCTGGGCTACTATGCAGAAGAAAACCTGAACGTGGAATTCAACTTGGGTTCAAAAGAACTCAATCCAGTTAGGATGGTTGCTTCAGGAGCGGATGAATTCGGGGTACTCGGAGGTCCTGATACACTGCTTGTAGCCCGTTCCCGGGGACAACCCTTGGTTGCAATATCTGTTATCCATCGAAACTCCGATTTCCCTGTCATACTCACGCTAAAAGAATCAAACTTGACAACTCTAAAAGACCTCGATGGAAAACGCATTGGATTCTTCTATGGCCACATCTCAACAGACGTCCTCAGAAACCTATTTCGAAATAACAATATCACCGTAAAAGAGGTCGACGTCGGATTTGATTACAGCCAGCTGATAGCTGGAAACATCGACGGACAATGGGCCTTTAGGGTGACTGCAGGTTTGAACCTACCAGAGAAGGGCATCGCAGTGAATGAAATATCACCCAGTGACTACCAGATGAACACGCACGGATACACTATCTTCACGACAAAACAGATGATTGAGGAGAATCCAGAAACAGTTCTAAGGTTCCTTCGTGCGACCATAAGAGGGATAAATGCGACCTTGGAGAATCCTCGGCAAGCTTCCCACATATTATATAAAAGAGGCAAGGGTCTTGATAGGGAATTAGAGTACAAACGATTGCTGCTCTACAACGAGGTCACAAGCAATTCCCGGGATTATCCGATAGGGCGCATGGATGAGGCCATGTTCTCTGAGACCTATCTCCGTCTTCGTGAGGAGGGTGTCATCGAGACTGACTTCGATTTCCATGATGCATACACTGTCGAATTCCTCGAAGAAATTAATCCGCATTTGAACGAAACTGAAGATGATAAAGATAAGTAATGTCAAAAAAACCTATTCG
The DNA here is from genome assembly GCA_043820265.1 of Candidatus Altarchaeota archaeon. Taxonomy (GTDB): domain Archaea; phylum Altiarchaeota; class Altiarchaeia; order IMC4; family JBDREA01; genus JBDREA01. Next base: position 8,844 of record JBDREA010000090.1, read on the forward strand.
AACAACGGGCACTCCCTGACAGCGCTCGATGGATTAGATATCTCCATTAATCAGGGAGAAATAATCTCCTTTATCGGCCCAAGCGGATGCGGAAAAACCACTCTCCTGAAGCTGATAGCAGGGCTTCTGAGGCCAACCCAGGGAGAGATCCTTATCAGAGGCGAGCAAATCCGAACGTCTCCGATGGAGTCCATGAATATCGTCTTCCAGAACCCAGTTTTGCTGCCCTGGAGGACTATCGAGGAGAATATCAAGCTCCCACTTGAGATCAAGAAGAAAACAACGGATGCAAATATCATAAAGAGGATGCTTTCCCTTGTGGGTTTGGAGTATTTCAGGGAGAGGTACCCGTTTGAGCTCTCAGGTGGGATGCAGCAGAGGGTCAGCCTGGCAAGAGCCCTAATCGACAGGCCTGAACT
>JBDREA010000091.1:0-3545 GCA_043820265.1 Candidatus Altarchaeota archaeon
CATGTGGCAGCTGGGCATCTTCAACATGGGAGGCACAGCAGTCACATCAAGCGGGTTCGCCCGACTGAAACCACAACTGTCAGCCTGCTCTCTTGTCGCAGTCGGAAACAGCCGATTCGTCTTCACGAACGGCGCCGGGGCAAGCATAACTCTTTCCACCTTAAAAGTAATGACGGACGTTGGAGGAGCAACAAGCGTACTGGCACAACCAGCTCTTGGAACAACCAGTGCCGCGGGAGATAATTTTGCCTACGACATTGCCATACCTGGAACGGCTGCAGGCGATGAAGGAAGCCCGATCGGCGCAGACATAGACATAACCTATACGATCGTAGTAGCAGGTGATGTAATAGGCCACATCGAGCACGGCACCATCAGAGGGCCGCTGGAATAGGGAAATAATTTGATGTTTTAGGGAGGTGAAAAAGCCTCCCAATAAAATTTTTTATATGAGGTGAAAAACATGAATTTGAGAAGAAAAGGTCAAGGTGCAATGGAGTACCTAATGACCTATGGATGGGCGATTCTCGTCGTAATGATAGTCGGGATTGTCATGTGGCAGCTGGGCATCTTCAACATGGGAGGCACAGCAGTCACGTCAAGCGGATTTGCCCGCATAAAACCACAACTGTCAGCCATTGCTATGGGCGCAGACAGCACGTCTGATTTCCTGTTCACAAACGGAGCGGGAGGAACCATAACCGTTGGTAGCATACTCATCACGGTTGACGACGGCGGAGCTGGGAACAGCGTTGTCGGAGCGTTGCCAGTGGATACAACTGTGGCAGCAGGCGACAACATAAAATTCAGCAACGTTGCAGTAGCAGTGAATGGAGGTGAAGGCGACCCCATAAGCATGGTGATAAGCATTAACTACGTCATCAATGTGAGCGGCATCGTAACATCCCATACAGAGCGTGGAACAATAAGGGGACCGCTTGAATAAGCCAAACCCCCTTTTTTCTTTTTTTTCTTTTTATCTATCTTCTTCTAGTCAACCCTGTAGGGCCACTGGACATTGACGTACTTGATTTCCGTCCTGTTAACATTATTCTCCTGAAACATCTTGACCTCGTCTATCCACTCGGGGTCCAGGTCCCTGCCGTATTTTGAGCGCACGAGGACGTAGACAGTATTCCCGCGGTCAGTGTAGAAATCCGCAAGCTCAGAAAAATCATTGAATCCGTCGTTCTTTACGCCAAGAAGCCGTACCTTCTTTTCAAGTTTCAGAAGTTGGAGAAGGTGAATGTTGTTCAGGTCGTAATAAAAAACAGCTGAATCATCCTCGACGATGCTCAATAGGCCAAGGCTGACGGCATAGGTCTTGCTTTCCGAATTATAGTCTATCACGTAGTCTGCGGCGTTTATGAGAAACGCGTATGCAAAGGAACAAACCACCAAAACGCAGAAAAGCTCTGGCACAAACGACAGATTAAATACACCACGAAAGTAAGCCGCAACGTGGATGAAGAGCCCAGATATCAAAACCAGATAAACGGTCTGATACATCAGGGGAAGGGGGTATTGGAAGACATCAACCCCCAGACCAGTTGGAAAAGTAATATTATAAAAAAGGATAATTGAGGCTAAAAACAAAAACAACAAAAAAAACGCAAAATTTCTCCCCCTTTTTACACTGGAATAAACATCAAGGAAGACGAACATTGAAAGGGCGCACAGGTAAGGCAGAGACTCAGAAAAGTATCTGAGGTGAAGGGACCCCTCGCCCCCGTAGGCGGCGGCGACTCCAAAGGACACGACCTCAGTCCACCCAAAAAGCACAAACAGTAAAATTATGTTTGCATCTACGCCTCGCTTTTTCATAATCCAGGGGGCGATAAACCCGACAATCAAAAAAGGCGACGACTGAAAGAGCGCTTTGACAGGATATATCGCAAATATGTGTTGGGTACCTCCAAGGCTCTGAAACTCCGCCATGTAGAACAAAAAGGCCAATATCCGCGCTAAAACGACGGAACTATTGAAAAAAACAAACACGAAAACAAGGATTACCGACAAAAAGATTTTTGAGCCTCTCGAAAGGGAAAACTTTTTCCTCTTCCAAAAAAATGAGCCTAAGCCTACTGAAACTACGAGAAAAAGCAGAGGCATCCCATACCTCTTAACCTGCAGAAGCAGGTTTCCCTGACCTGTGACAAAAGGGCTTCCGAAAGTGTTAGCATTTAGAAGGACAAGGGCCATGGCAGGCCAAAAGCAGCCAAATAAAAACACAGAGGAACGTTTTAATCCCATCGTGTAAAAGACAAAACCTAAAAGGATCAAGGTGAACATGCCGTTTGGCAGCCGCAAGCAGATTGCAAGAGAAGAGAAAAACCCCGAAGAAAAAAGCAGCAACCCCCTCCGCCCCCCTCCTCCACCCAAGTAGTCGAAAAGCACAAGCGAAAAAGAGCAGAAAATGAGAAAGGTTGAGAGACTGTGGGGGATGGTCGAAACAGCCCAAGAAGCTGAAAAGGTGAATATGGAAAAGACAACAACCGTGAGAAAAGATAGTCTTCGGTCCTTGAACAAAAAATCAATGGTAAAAAGGATAACAAATAAAGTCAGAACGTAAGCCGAAAGACTCAATAAAACGATCCCTTCCACGCCAAGCAAACTGTAAAAAGGCGCTGCAATAATGCTGTATGTGAGCGGGGCTACACCAATGATAACATAGCCTACCCCACGCAAGCCGACGGGCTTTGTGGAAGGGAGCACATATTCCCACGAGAAATTGCCAAATTCTTCAGCCCCATTCCAGATGTCTATGTAACCCTCCTCGGCGACAGACTTTGCTGTTAGCACATACGTGAACTCATCAGAGATGCTCGATGTGGGAAAATGAAAAATCCAAAGAAAAACAAATAACGAAAGTGCGTAGATGAAAAACAACACTAAGGAATACTTTTGAAAAAATGAATCAGATGAAGGCATGACATAACATTAGACGACAAAAATAAAAAAAAACATCAGATTAGCTACGTTACCCTATTTCTCCTTTATATTCTCCGTTTGACAAAATAAGATTGAAAAAAGGATTTTCAACGAACGATGCACGAAAGAAAAAAAGTCGGGGTTGTTGTCCCGGCATACAATGAAGAGCTGCTCATTGAAAAAACCCTAAGGAGCATACCCAAGTTCGTGGACAAGGTATTTGTAGTTGATGATAAATCAACAGACTCCACCACCGAGAAGGTCTCCCAAGCCAAAGATCCCCGAATAACTCTGATAGAGCATGTTAAGAACAAGGGTGTCGGAGCTGCTATAGTAACGGGTTACACGAAGGCACTCGAAGAAGGTATGGACGTCATCGCTGTAATGGCAGGCGACGCTCAGATGGATCCAGACGAGCTCGAAAGGATTATCAAACCAGTAATCGAGGCAAGAGCAGACTACGTAAAGGGAAACCGGTTGCTAGACAAGGACGCATTGAAGAAATTTCCTCGATTCCGCTTCTTCGGTAACGCAGTCCTAACCCTTCTCACCAAGGTATCGTCGGGTTACTGGCATGTGATGGACCCACAAAACGGCTACACAGCTATCTCAAA
>JBDREA010000092.1:0-2396 GCA_043820265.1 Candidatus Altarchaeota archaeon
TTGTTGCATATATCCTGAAAAGTTGCTTCTATTTTGTAATCTCGAGGTGGTTTTTTTGGGTTGTATTTTTCTTGTGGGAAGTTCGTAAATACTCCTAGAGGACATATTTTCATACATTTACCGCATTTCTCTACCCCCAAACATTTTGTATATTCTATTTTTACTACCATCTTCCCTTTTCTTTAAATATATTGATTCGAGGTTCCATTCGTATGGCATCGTATTTGCAAGCAGTGATACATAAACCACAACCAAAACATTTTGTCGGATCCACAACAACCGTATTATCATAGCGGTCAACATACATAGCACCGAACTGACACCTGGAAACGCATGGATAGTCACTTGCTTTGCATTTAATTGGATTTACATAAGCGACTTCATGCCCTTTCATCAAACTAGATTCAACTCCGTATAGATGCCTCTCCTTGAACGCAAAGCAATATCTTCTCTCACAGTTACATATCGCAATTGGGAAGGGTGCCGCAGCATATAATACTTGGGTAAACAATCCTGCAGTATGCCATTCCTTGAGTCGGTACGTTAATTCTGCAGAATCAACTTCTTCCATCTTCTCATTTGGATTCGCATTTTTTACTAAATCACGCATGGGCCCAAAATTAACGCAGCACATTTTACTCTCTAGGCCAGAGAGTTTTCTGCAATAACACTCGAAAGCAATGTGATTATCTGCTAAATCAATTATTTTAAGTGCATCTTCTAGAGTGACTACTTGACCTGCGTGGGAAAACTTCGCAACCTTGTTGATTATTTTCTTGGCGATATCCCCTACAATAGGCTTTTGAGAAAATTTTGTTGCTTTGACGGAATCTCGCATATAATATTCCAGACCCCATCCTGAAATTTTTTGAAGAATATTTTTCCTCTTTTTATTCTCTAATAGCTTTTCTTCATAGTTATCTGGATCTAGAAACCATTTTTTTCTTTTGTGTTTTGAGCAGAATTCGCACATTTTTTGTTTATTTCATTTGTTTTTCCTAGATTAAAAGGCGGTGGTTTCTGTTGTGAAATCACCTAGTCCTTTTTTATTTCTTCTTGTTTTACATTCTAATACTATGCTGGCTAAATCTTTTGTTAATTGTCTGGTTTGTGGGTATGTTGTTCTAGACGGGAGTTTTGTTTTCTGCCCCATGTGCGGGAGTAAGCTTGATTTGAAGGGGTCTGTGTTGGTTACTACGGAGCGTCTTCAGTATTTGTGGGAGCGTTGGGAGAAGGGTAAGTTTTTGGATTCTAATTTTCAGGCTTTCCGAAGTATTGGTGAATTTCCGTATAATAAGAATGTTGATGTCATAAGGGATAATTTGGGGGATTTAGATCATATTAGCTTGCTTAACCTGCAGATTTTTTCCATACTGTCCCTACAACCTTCTCTTATTTATGAGATATATACTGCATCCAAGTTGATGGGATACTATGCTGCAGAGATAGGGTGCAAAATCGCTAATATAGATAAACTCGTTCATTCTCTAAGCCGCAGTGCTTTATTCTGGAAGATATTTGAAAACAAGAAAATTAGGGGTGCTTATTCCCAAGGTTTTTTAGGGACTAATGCGGCAATACTGGATTTAATAAAAATTGATAAAAACAAGAGGTGTCTACGCTTTACTGTTCGAGATAGTACAACATCTCACTTGCAGTCGCCAAAGAAATGCTGTTTTATTGAGGTGGGGGCATTGTGCGGTATTAATGAAGTTCTTTTCAATGGATTCTGGAATGGCGTCGAGAATAAGTGCCATTGTGTGGGCGATGATGTCTGTGAATTCGACGTCTTTCTACATGAGAATGAAGTTGAACCAAAGTTCCAGTTTTTATCAAAAGAAGAAGTCAACAAAATCTTTGATTACGTCCTTTCAAATATCGTTGAGAGAAAAACAAATCTACGCGATAACCTACCTGACACAGTACACGCTTTCATAGACCAGATAATCAATTATCTCATGATTTCAGCTTCTCCAGGACATATAATCATCTCAAAGCACGCAGGTGTTGTTTCTGGCAAGCATATCGTCGAAAAATCTGGTATTTCAGGCAGGGAATCTACGTTTTCATACATCCAGGATTTGTTTTCATATCTGCGGGTGGGTATTCTACATGGGCCTGATGGTTTGGGTGATAAAATCTCCCTTAGGATGGATGAGAGTGTGTATGCGTCGGGTGTTAATAATATTGGCATGAAACTCGACGTTTTTTTGGCCGGTATTATCGAGGGTGTTTTGTGCGAGGCGATGGGGGAGAAGTGGCGCGTCGAGGAGACAAAGTGTCTTGCTAATGGAGACGATTTCTGTGAATTCAGTTGCAAGCGACTCCAGTAATGTGCGTTCTTGAGGGGTCGAAAGACCCCTCAAATACTCGCGGTTTGATCAACCTTTATTAAA
>JBDREA010000093.1:0-17659 GCA_043820265.1 Candidatus Altarchaeota archaeon
TGCGAGCAGGAGTATCGGTTTAAGAAGGTGATGCAGTTTGAACCGGTCGTCCAGGATCCCCACGATGCCTGCCCCTAAAAAAACGCCTACTGCAGCGATCAGAGAAGTTGAATCAATGATTGATGTATCTGAGAAAATGGCGAGAGGAACAAGAGCTGCTATAGTGTATGAGGCTAGTATGGCTGCCCCCCCCATCTCGGCAACCCTGGGGTGGTCGATTTTGTGCGCATCCGCCCCGTAGATGCCTTTTGAGTGCATGTATTTTATCAGCGGGGGGGTGAATAAAACAGTTAGTATGAACGCGATTATCGGCCCGATAAGTAGAAGTATTGCTGGATTCATCACTCAATTATTCAGCTGGAAACATAAATACTATGCATTCATCATTTAATCCATGGAATTAGTCGAGGAATCAGAAAAAGAAGTAAGTGAAGGAAATGGTCTTGGGCCAGTAATCATCGCCGTCGTTGTGGGAGTCCTGGTTTTTACAGCTATCTATCTTGTTAAACAGGAGGAGTCCTACTCGGTTTTGTATCTTAAACCGGGCTCCTATTCCGAGTACCTGGATGAAAACAGGCTTTCATTCGCCTATGGCGTCGAGTTTTTTGAAAATAAACCTACAAACTATAAACTTTCCATCTTTTTGGGAAACACCTTATTAGATGAAAGGGATTTCTCGCTTACCAAGGCAAACAAACGCCATGAAGAGGAAGTGGAGTTGGTCGGGGTGCCTACTGATCTGAAGTTTCCTGTCAAAGTTCGTCTATTACTTAAAGCAGATGATAACGAATACGAAGTACACTATTGGCTGAAGGAAGCAAAAAGGGAGTAAAAAGGATATGGACTCAACAATCTGCCTGGTTCTCCTGTTTTCTGGTCTGTTGTTTTTTTCCGGCTGTTTGTCAGAAAACGATTGCATTCCCCCTTACATGCAAAATTCCCAGGGAGACTGCTGCCTGGATGAGGATTCGAACGGAATATGTGATTCTGAGGAATCAAAGAAAATCGTCGTAGTCCTAAAAGAAGAGAAAAATTGCCAAGACGGTATAAGGAACTTCGGAGAAGTTGATATTGACTGCGGAGGTCCATGCCCGGCTTGTCCGGGATGCAATGATGGAGTAATCAACCAGGAAGAAGAGGGTGTGGACTGCGGAGGCCCATGTCCTGCTTGCCCGACATGTAGTGACGGGATACTTGATCAGGGGGAAGAGGAGGTTGACTGCGGCGGACCTTGCAAACCGTGTCCTTCGTGCACAGACGGAATAATAAATCAGGGAGAATTGGGCCTCGATTGCGGCGGTCCTTGTGCACCTTGTCCGGCGTCCGAAAACTGTAGTGATGGAGTGAAAAACCAAAATGAGATTGGAGTCGACTGTGGAGGGATTTGCCCTCTTTGTGCATGTAAGAAAGAAACTCTTGTCTTGACCTCTACCAAACAGGATGGATTCATCAGGGATTCGGACGATCCGCCGGACGGATTCGGTGATCAGGTCACTACTGGAACCTATCTGCAGGTCGGTGATTTGGCTGTGATAAGGGATAAGGTGGCTTTAGAAGATGACAGATATGTCAGTGTCGTGTCCTTTCCGATAAAGGGGATACGCGGATACATGGAGGATGCAGTGCTTGAGCTTTACATGTATGCGAGCGCTGGAATACCTTTGGCTATCAATGTCGAGCATATAGTGTGCGGGGGAGAGATATCTGGGGGAGACTATTCGGTTTTGGCACTTAACGAAAGTATAGGCATATTGGTGGTCGAAAACGACTCAAAAAGGGATTACTATAATCTTGATGTCACAGACCAAATAAACTTTGATTTAAAAGAAGGGAGGGATTATTCGTGCTATAGGCTGAAGGTGTCAGACGAGTTAGTCGAAGAAATAAACAACTCAAAAAGCGACAGAAGAGTATTCTACGGGTTCGAAGGACAGTATCCTCCCCGTTTGACCTACATACTTCATCCCTGCGTGGCCTGCTATACCAACCGGGATTGCGAGATATCTGCTGGCGGGTCGGCTCAATATGTGTGTAAAAACAAGGTTGTCTACAAAAGATTTGATGCCTTTAGTTGTGTGAATCCCGGAAAAGAGGAGTCGTTTTGTAATAGAAGGCAAAACCTTGAAGTGCTGGATTCATGCGCTAAAGACGAGTCATGCCGTGACGGAGAAGACCGTTGCTATCCGCTCAATTGCTTTGACGGGACTAGGGTGCAAAATGAGAGCTTTGACCAATCACAGAAGGGAAACATCTCGACGAGAGCCGAAGAGGGAGTGGATTGCGGCGGATTCTGCCGGCCTTGCCACTGTTTAAATGGGATAAGGGACGAAAGCGAAATAGATGTTGACTGCGGCGGATTGTGCCCTGTATGCCTTTCATCGGGCGATGAGCCTATTCTAACTTTGAAGGCTCCGAGAAATATCACCTACAACAGCCGGATGGTGGAATTGGATTATTCATTCAATAAAAAAGCCGAGTGGTGCAGGTACTCCCTTAATGAAGGCGGAAACAACTCTGTTTCAGGCAAGACCCAATTGGGCGTTCTTCCGGGAACCAGCAACCTTAAATTGGTTTGTATGGACGTTCAAGGCAACCTTCTTGAAAAAGAGGTCTCTTTTACGGTTATGCCGCTTGAGACTAGGAGCTGCAGATACGACAAGGTTTCTTATCCTTATCTTTCAGCGTGGAATGAAATTTTTTATTTTATGGATGATCACGCTTTTTTAGAGACAAGGGGGGTATGCAATAAATCAATTTTTGAGTTTCTTGTCACCAGGTCTGATTCAGCTCGGCATAGTATGGGGCCGATTGATGTTTCCGCAGTCTTATCAGATCAAGACCTCTCCACCGGTTCTCTTAAACGCCTGAATTACGAGTGCCTTAGCTCGGGGAACCTTGAAGCAAGCTACCTGTACCTTGGAGCTGGCATATCTCCTGAAAAGATAAAAATCTTCAAAACGGTTTTTTATTTCACTAAAACCAGGGACTTGGAATTCTCAAATGCGTTCTGGAGGTTTTATGCCTATGAAGTTGGGGGAAACGGGGTGAATGAAAATATTTTTATCGATGTGGATTATCTTCCCAAGGCCTCCTCCTGCGAGATCGGCGATAAGCCACTGTTCTTCCAGGAAATAGATCTAAGCCCCTTACTTCCTGAGCTTGTCGAATCCAATATGACGTCGATTGAACTCAGGGCGTCGCTTTATACAAACCTCATCGGAGCAGGAATAGAACTGGTGGAGGCAGAGACTTACATGGGTTAGAATGGATCTGTTGTTTCATTTTCTTGCCAATATCCTGGCGTGTGTGTTGGTCAATCATGGTTTGGAGATGAAGCTCAAATTTAGGACTCTAATCTTGTTTTCAATTGTCGCCCTCCTCATTGACATAGACCATCTTTTACTGTACACTGGATATAGCATACTTGACGAGGGTTTGAACACTTCGGTTTTGCATAATATCTTCTTTTTGTTTGGTATTGTTGTCCTGATTTATTTCCTTGCGAGTAGGGTCTTTTTGGTAAAGAATGAGAAGGCAATAAATATCTCCGCACTGTTTTTCATCCTGCTATCAGGACACATGCTCTTTGACATGATTTTCGGCAGATACGGTGTGCCTCTATTTTATCCTCTGACAAACAGGTTATATGTCATCCCGAGATTTTTTGAGATAAGCATTGGAAAGAGGTTTGAATTTCCCCTCACAACACGTTCGAGCGTGGCCTGGATGCTTTATCTTTCCCTCATCGCTATCGTGATTAAAATAAGAAAAAGATAAATTCTAAACATGTCATTTTCCGAAAGCTTCGATGAAGTATCGAGAATTCTCAAAGGGGGTGGTGGAAGGGGATTTGGGCTATTAGTTGCCTTGATTTTTTCTGATCTTTTACTTTTCACGGTTATCCTGACAAAATACATTTACCTCAGGCCTGGAATTGAAGGCGGATTCATCTCTTTGATGTGTTTTCTTCTCTTGTCTTTTGGAGTTGGTTACAGTATAACTAGGTTTGTTTCGAAGCCTTCGTTGAGCCTTGAATCAATCCTCATCCATACAGGATTCGGCCTAGCTGGACTCCCATTCTTCTTTGTGGTATTCAATTCGTCAGGTTTACCTTTACATATTGGTTTATTTTTGGTTGTTTTTTTATCTATCCCTTTTTCAGATATTTTCCGTTATCGAAAGGATCTCATAAAATTCACCGAAAAGACGATCGATTTTTCCAACCAACGAAAATGGATTTTTGAGTTGGCTGCGGTTTTCCTATCCCTCATCCTTTTTTTCGTCTTCCTTAAAGGGTCGTTTTCGTATCCCTGGCTTGAGGACGGCGACCCCTGGCAACACGCCGTAGGTGCAAAATATGTTTCATTGGAGGAAACTTATTCGATCGGAGCTGACCAGTACGTCTCGCACTATCTTGAACCTTATCCTCCAAGCTATGATGTGTTGATGGGGTTAGTCCATCAGACGAACAATTCTATCAACTGGACGCTGAAATTCTTCAACTCGCTTCTTGTATCCATCGGTCTCGTCTTGTTCTTCTTTTTTGCTAGACAGCTGACAAAAAACGATTGGGTCTCTTTCATCGCCACCTTTGTCCTTCTAGTCATCCCCTCGTATATGGGCCATTTCATCTGGGCTCAGAGCCTGGCGTTGATAATCTTTTTTCCGGCATTTATTGCTATTGAACGGATTAGGGAAGACCGGCGTTGGATGATTCCTGCAGCTATAATGGTCGCATCGAATATGCTGGTCCAGCCTCTGGCGAATGTGATATTCGGGGTATTTTTCGCGCTCTACTTCTTGGTTCAAATCTTTGTTGACCGAGGATTCGCAAAAAAGCTTTTAGTAGTGGGATGCCTTGGACTCATGCTATCCTTGGTATATTGGGTCCCGACTGTCGCAAAGTTTGGCTGGGAGCTTGAAAAGATCAATTCCGTCGGGAAGGCTTTCGCTCAGGGGGACTTTAAACTCGCCCACTGGGATAAGACTTACGGCGTGGAGGATTTCTTGTTTGTAAAGATTGTGGGCGGGATAGACCAGCACGTCGGCGTAGGGCTTTTTTTACTTCCGATTTTTGTTGTATCGATTTTGTTGGTCGCATACGAAGCTTTCTTTCCCCCCAAGAAGGTTTCAGGCTGGCTTAAAGAGAATTACTGGCTCGTATTTTCCTTTCTTTGGCTGGTCTTCACCTTTTTAGCTCTTGAGGGAAACGAACTTACCGTCTCCGTCATGCCCTACAAGTTCTGGCCCTACTTCTCCATCCCGCTTGCGCTCATCACGGCAAAGGGGATTTCCATTACCCCTGAAAGATTCAGAAAGCGGGAAATACTTTTTTATCCGGTTTTATTCTTTTTGTTAGTCGGCGTCCTTTTCACATCAGCCTACCCGAAATACTACGTGTCGACTTCCCTTTGGCCTGCCGGAACCGACTGGCAGTCACACGAACACCTCTCAGGGTATTTCCTTTTAGGTTTTCTTCCCAAGAACACGGTCGTCTATCCAGCCTGCCATCCCTTAGGCAAAATCGAGGAATACGATCCAGTTCTCATTGGAGTCGATTTTATCTCTTATCCCTGGGATGATGAAGTCATGGATTTCCGAGCTGACTTCAAGGAAAAATCCGTCGACGAAATCTACACATTCCTGAAAGGCAAGGGATACCAGTACATCTTTTTGGACGGATTTTGCATGGGGGATCTTTCAAGGCACGAAGAAAACAAAAAATTCGCAGCCGAATTCAACGCCAAACTAGAAGAACTAGTAAACACCGAAAAAGACTATTTCAAACCAAAAATATTCGGGCCAGACAATACGTTCATGGTCTTAGAAATTTTAGATCAATGACTTTTTTCAGCTAAAAATCGATGATCCTATCCTTATCATATTTGAACCTTCCGTTATCGCTATTTCGTAGTCTTCACTCATTCCCATCGATAGGTAGTCCATTTGGATGTTCTTATAATCTTTTTGTTTTATTTCCTCGAACATTCGCTTCATTAATGAGAACGTTGGCCTCATATCTTCTGGGTTCTTAAGGAATGGGCCGATTGTCATAAGTCCCCTGATTTTGATATTTTTTAGATGAACGCATTCTTCTATGAAGGCGCTAATTTCATCAGGCTGAAGGCCATAATGCTTTTTTGGATCTGTTTTTATCTGTATGAGTGCATCAATCTCTCGGTTTTGGTCTCTCGCTTCTTTATCTATTTTTTTGGCAATCTTATGTGAATCCACACTCTGGATAAGATTGAATATCTCTACTGCCTTTTTTATCTTGTTTGACTGCAGATGACCTATGAAGTGAGGAACTACAGAGTTTGGAAGGTCAGGAAGAATTTCCTCAGCATATTTCGTGTAGTTGAATCCCAGATCAAGCACTCCAAGGTCTACCGCTTTCTGGATATCGGCTAAGCTAGCGTATTTTACGACACCCACCAATATAACGTCTTGGTTTCCCAAGCGCCTTCTTATGTCAACTAGCCTCTCGTTGATCATCGGCTGTCGGATTCATCCAAAGAATATCTTCGCCATCTCATAGAATTCGTCTGTTACCTGCCTGTTCTTTACAGATTTGGATAATGGAACGGCAACGATGCGGTCGCTTTTTAAAGCTACCATTTTCCCGAAATCTTTTTTTGCAACCAGTTCTACTGCCTTAACTCCATAGCGTGTAGCGAGTATCCTGTCAAATACTGTTGGGGAACCTCCCCGTACGACGTGACCCAAAACAGTTACTCGGGTGTCTATATCCGTTCTGTTTTTTATTTCTGATTCGAGTTGGTAGCCCACTCCGCCGAGCCTTACGTGGCCGAATGCATCCGTCTCCTCTGATATTTTAGCGTAATCTTTCCCCCCCGTTAATGTGGCTCCTTCGGCTATAACAATGATGCTGAAATCCTTGCCTCTGCTGTGGCGGGCCTCGATTACCTCTATTATTTCGTCTATGGCAGTGGGTTTTTCGGGGATGAGTATGTAGTCTGCCCCCGCAGCAAGCCCTGCGGCTGTGGCAACCCATCCTGCGTGTCTACCCATGACCTCTACGATGATGACTCTGTGGTGGCTTTCAGCTGTGCTGTGAAGCTTGTCTATTGCATCCACTGCGGTCGTAACGGCGGTATTAAAGCCTATTGTTGCCTCTGTGGCTGAAAGATCGTTGTCTATTGTCTTTGGTATCCCTATGACCTTTGCTTTCAGATCATATAGTTTTTTTGCAACCCCAAGGGTATCGTCTCCTCCGATTGCGATTAGCGCGTCAAGCCCCATTTCATCAATGTTTTTTAGGGCTTTTTCTGGACCTCCGTCGATTTTAAAGGGATTCGTCCGTGAGCTCCCAAGGATTGTCCCTCCCTTATGTAGGATACCTGATGTAGCTGAAAGATCCAGGGGAATAGATTCCTTATCGAGCAATCCGCCCCAGCCGTTCTTTATTCCGACGACCTCCCATCCGTATTTTGTGATTGCAGTCCTTACTACTCCTCTGATTGCAGCATTTAATCCTGGGCAGTCTCCTCCGCCAGTTAAGACACCGATTTTCATAGGAAAATATTATCTTTTCTCTGGTTAAAAAGAAGAGGTCATGGGAGATATAACTTGTTTCTTTCTTTTGATTTTTACGTCTAGAATTACAATATTATAACAGTATCCTCAAGTTCCTTTAATATATTTGGGTAAATGAATCATGGATAAGAGGAAAGAGCAACGCATCGTTTTTGTTTCGTTCTTCCTATTGTACACCTTCTTTCTTGTCGCATCTGTTTCTCTTTATTCGGCTTTCTACAGTGTCGCCGGATTGTTTGTCGGCTCAACTGAATCAACGATCACAGATGTTCCGACAGAAACTTTGAGGATCGAACCTCCTCCTACGACTATTCTCTCAGAAGATTCTGTTATTGACGAATCTGTGTTTATGGAAGAATGCTGTGGATGCTTGATGGAAGCTGAAAGCTACGATAAGTGTCTCAAAAAAGATTTCCAAGAAGATTGCGAATGTAAAACCTTAAATGACTAATCTTCCAGTGCCCTTTTTACCCTAAAAACCAGGTCTTCGATGTCGTAAGGTTTCTCGATATAATCCAAGACTTTTACGTTGTCGTAGTCGGGGACAAACCCGTGCTGTCTTTGGAAGTCCGATTCGTCTCTGAACTTTACTGCAGTCAGATAGATGACTTTTGGACTTAATCCCTTTGCACTTATCTCGTCTAAGATTTCCTTGGGTTTCAATCCTGGCATTATGACATCCATCAAGACAAGGTCAGCGGGTTGTTTTTCGAGTTTGGCTATCGCGTCTCTGCCGGTCAAGGCGGTGTCTATCTCGTATCCCTCTCCAATTAGTGCTTCCTTTGCCACTCTTGCCAAATGCGGTTCGTCGTCCACAATCAAAATTCTTTCAGCCATTTTTTGTTTAACCTTTTGTGTATTTCGGGATTAAAAAATAAAAGGTGGAGCCTTTTCTCAGTTCACTTTCCACTAATATGCGTCCTTTGTGGTTTTCAGCGATTTTTTTACATATCGCTAAACCCAGTCCCGTCCCCCCGTATTTCCTGCTTAGAATGGCTTCAACCTGGAAGAATCGTTCAAATATCTTCTCTTTCATGTTGGCTGGGATTCCCAAGCCGTTGTCTCTCACAAAAAAGGAAACATCGTCTCCTTTGTTTTTAACACCTACTCTGGTGTAATCTCCTTTTCCACTTGTGAATTTAATCGCATTGTTTGCGAGATTATTTAAAAGGCGGCTCAAAGCTTCCTTATCGCCGTAGACTTGGGATGTGGATGAATCAATATCAACCTCGATTCGAACGTTATTCTGTTTTGCATAAGGCTTCAGGTCATGTACGACCTGTTCAACAATATCTGCGGGATTGATTGGTTCCTTTTTATAGATCTCTTTTCCTGCTTCAAGCCTGCTCAATTCAAGCAGTTCTTCGATCATTTTTTTCAGGTAGTTGGAATCCTCCAAGATGATGTTGATATCCTCCATCTCGTCTTCTTGTAGTCGAGTTCCAAGTTTTCTTTTTAAAACCTGCGTGAGTCCGATTATGGATGTGAGAGGCGTTTTCAGCTCGTGAGAGGTCATGGCCAGAAAATCATCCTTCAGTCTATCAACCTCCATAAGTTCTTCATATGCCTTCTCGAGCTCTCCTCTGCGGTGTCTGATTTCAGCGCGCATCGAATCAAGGGCCGATGCAAGCTCCCCCAACTCATCGCTCCTCTCGGATTTGATTTCTGAGTCGATATCACCTGAAGCTATTTTTCTCGTGCTTTCAACAAGCTTATCTATTGGATTTGTAATGTCTCTTGTGAGAACGAAAGCGGCAACCATGCTGAAAAAACCCATGAATAATCCGACTGCTAAAATCGATATTTCTAAGTGTTCCTCAATTTCTCCTGATTGGATTGGTCTGCTATAGGAATAGGCCACATATCCAACAACAATAATAGAGATGAGCGAGATGAATAGAAAGTAAAAGATCAATCTATAGCTTAACCTGTCAGATAAGACTATCATTTTTGTTTATGACTAGAAGCTACCAAAATCTCATCAAGGGACTTCCTCTCTGATGATCCATCTTCATTTGTTGGGTAGCCGACTAGGATGACGGCCATAAGTTCCAAATTCTCTTTTACTCCAAGCACCTTTTCTGCCTTCTCTCTTTGATTGAGTATCTCTCCCTGCCAGACGGCTCCAAGCCCCAGCGCGTGGGCGGCCAGAAGCATGTTTTGGATGCAGGCACCGGTTGCCTGAACATCCTTGGTCCTGTCGTATGACTCTTTTTTATCCAGAAATACTGCGATGATATTGTTGGCAGAAAGGAACGCATCGGAATATTTGGTGCATGTTGCGAGTTTTTCCTTTTTTGATTCGTCTACTATCATGAACTTCCAGGGCTGGTTGTTCAGCCCAGATGGTGCCCATCTTCCCGCATCCAGTATCTTTTCAATATCTTCGGAAGAAACATTCTCTTTCGTGAAAGAACGCACGCTCCTTCTTTTCTTAATGGCTTCAAACACGTCCATAATAAGTATTATTTTTTGCCGGGTTTAACTGGTTCTTCGTCAAGGATTTTTTCCATGTCGTCTAAGCTAGAAATTGATTCTGGATCATTTAATGGTTCTTCTTTTTCGAGGATAACTTCTTGTCCTACCCCCCTTCCAACCGTAGGTCCTTTGGATTCGCTACCATTCCACTCAGGGAAGAATTCCTCCATCAAATCCAATAGATCCAATATTTTTTCGTGGACTTGACTCCACTTCTCCCTTATCGCAACGTCGTCTTCGGGCCTGTAACCGGAGTGGTGGAACTGGGCTTTTGGTTCGTATTTTACGTAGAATTTTTTTATGAACTTTTTCAAATCAACTACGAATTCGTCAACCAATTGCGGAGAAACAGGTTTCTTGAAAACTCGATAAGTCATAAAAATACTATCCTTTCCGAGAATGGATCTCTCAAGAAGAATCGCTTTATGGCCAAAATCCGTATCCTTGCATTTGACCACCTTAATCCCCCTATCCTCAGTGGAATTAACAAATTTTTCGAGCGAGCCAGCGTAACTAGTCATATCAACCACCACCCTTCAATTTGTTTTTTGTATAAGCTACAAGGCCTCCCTCACCCATTATTTTTATGAGGAATTCGGGTTGCGGTAAAAATTTATGTTTTTTCCCTGAGCTTAAGTTTTTAATGGTTCCGGCAGAAAAATCCACTTCGATATTATCTTCTTCACCCAAATCCAAATCGCATTCAACGAGGGGCAATCCGATGTTTATGCTGTTTCTGAAAAAAATCCGGGCAAAGCTCTTGGCTATCACTGCGGAAATTCCTGCTCCAAGGAGGGCCCTTGGCGCGTGTTCCCTGCTTGAGCCGCAGCCGAAATTTTCGCCTGCAACGATAATGTCCCCTTTTTGGACTTTCTCTTTGAAACCTGTGCGGGCGTATTCGAACGCATGCCTGCCCAACTCAACACTATCTCCTGTGACGAGGAATTCAGCCGGGATAATCTGGTCAGTATCCACGTTGTCGCCGAAGATCCAAGTTTTCCCCGAGATTGTTTTTTCAGTCGTCATTGGTTTCCTCTAAGATATTCATTTGACTATTCAGTTAAAACCTTATTGCCTTTCTTATAACAAACCAATAGAAGAAAACATACACCAAAGCTATTATGTATGATATAAGCGTGCCCCAGTAAACGCCGACTACTGGATACGTATATGAAACCGATAAACTGTAAAAGAGGATTGAAAACATCGAGAGGGGTTCGTTTTTTATTATGGCTTCAACATGCTCCTTTGAGTATGAATAGTGGATGATGACTATCAATGGCATCAGGGTCACAGGGAAGCTTGAGAATAATCCCGACCATTGGGGGCCTATGAACTCTGCTGACTCTGTGACTGCGACCACAACCAGGGCCGCAAATAATGCCCGAGCTTCGATTAAGTGGGCGGTCAAACGTTTAGGGTGATGTATGTCTTCGGTCCTGATTTTTCGAAATATATAAGTAACTGTAAGGATTGAGGCTGAAAGGATTATGGTTCCGCCCAAATGATTGCCTAAAGGAAGCTTTGAAAGGATAAAGGCAGAAAATAAAAAAGCAACTAAACCAAAAAACACACATTGTGGGAGCTCCCTCCTTCCACCTTGTTTTAGACCCATATTGTAGGCCCACAGAAAAACGCATACACAGGCGATCCCTGAGAGGTTCCAAACCGCTGCTGTGGCAGCGAATTCTGGGCCGTTTTCCAATCCAAAAAAGAAGAGTGTGACTGCGGAGCCCAAAGGTATCCCGACCAAGACGCCCGCAAGCTTAGTGGAGATCCTCTCGGCGATGTATGCGAGGCCAACAACCATCGCGACGGTTATGAAAGCCTTAAGGGCTATTAGATAAATCATTTAGCTGACTCCCTAAGGAATTAGGCTAAGCGATAAAAGATTCCAACCGTCTTGAAGCATGGTGCATCCTGGTTGAATGCACACTGTCGATGTTGTTGAACTGGAAGTAGAAGTAGTGGATGTTGAAGTTGTAGAAGTTGATGTGGTAGATGATGTTGGACTTGTAGTAGAGCTCGTAGTTGAGGTGGTCGAAGTCGTAGAGGATGTCGTCGTTGCCCCGTCGATACCGTAGACGATGTTGTCTAGTGCAACGCATAGGTCATCTACACTATCGTTGGTTAAGTTGGCGATCCCGATAAATCTTATCTCGCTCGGGAAATCAAGACTCCAGATAGGCTCACCAGCAGAGCTAAAGGTGCAAAGGGCATTATTCACTCCAAATTTAGCTGTGCCTACCGCGACGTCGTCGACGCCGTCCCCTGTGAAGTCTCCGGCTGGAAGGGAACTCACCGTCTTACCCGCACAGCTTTGGTTCCAAAGACCTATGCCAGTCGAGCCGTTTAGCACCCAGACTTCCCCAGTCGATGTTCCAATGGCCACCTCTGGGCGTGTGTCATTTGTCGTTTCGACGACGAGGATCCTAGCTGGTGATTGAATGGAATCGTTAACCCAAAGATAAGAATAATTGTATAGGTCATTATCGTCGTAAATACCCTGATAACTATGGAAGGCGACTACTCCAAATTGGGAAAATGTCACGAGGAGACCTTCGTCTAATCCATCCTCATCGAGGTCTGCTGCTTCTAAATGCTCCTGGTTATTGCCCTGAAAATACGAGTACAGCTGGCCGCTAGAATTGAAAAATGAGATATAATCCAAGGGCAAGCCGATATACTCGAGGATTGCGATGACTTCGAATCCGGTCATGTTGTCCGCGTCTGCGACTATGCTTTCCTCGACTGTATAGGATCCCACATCGGTCGTCCAGACTTGATTTAGATTCTGACCGTCGTAGAGCGAGAGATTGGTTGAATGGCCTAAATAGAAATCCATGAAGCCGTCCTCGTTGACATCATAATATGAGATGCTATGGGCAGTTCCTCCCGTCCCCAGAGCCCACAGAGCAGAGCCGTTTCTTCCATCTAAAAAAACTATGTTGTCGGTCCCACCCGTACTCGACACTGCGTACAATACGTCATTGTCTGTATCGTTATCTGAATCTACCACCACCAGGCCTTCAGCAGTGAATCCATCAGAGAAGCTGATGTTTTCGCGCTGGATGCTCCAAAGCAACGAGCCATAGCTTGAGATGGCATAGATAAATCCGGTCGTCTCTCCATAATCATGGGCCGCAAATACGCAGTCTTCTCGTCCGTCGCCGTCGAGGTCACCCACGGCAATCGCCTCCGGCTCGGCTAGAATGGTGTAGTTCCAGAGGACGGTCTGTGCTTCGACTGTTAGGGAGAGGCTCAGAAGAAAGAAGACAATCCATGAAACTGACCTTAAATCCATTTCTCCATTCTTTTTTAAAGTTGCGGATGCAAACAGAATGAAAATACTCAATCGTTTGGATCTGTTATCCTACCCTTTATCGCAGAAGCTGCAACTACTGCCGGATTAGAAAGATAAACCTTGGATTCCTTGTGACCCATTCTCCCGACGAAGTTCCTATTGGTGGTTGAGATGCAGACCTCATCTTTGGCTAATACGCCCATGTAGCCTCCGAGACAGGCTCCGCAGGTGGGACCGCTGATAAATCCTCCGGCTTTGATGAATACATCGAAAAGCCCCTCTTTCATCGCCTGTTGGTACACCTCCGTCGAGGCAGGCACCACGATTAAGCGCACGCTTTCTTTGACTTTTTTGCCTTTGAGGATTTCTGCTGCAACTCTTAGGTCTTCGATTCTTCCGTTCGTGCAGCTTCCAAGATAGGCCTGGTCGATCTCAATAGATGACAACTCTGAGGCCGGTTTCGTGTTTTCGGGGAGGAACGGCTCAGATACGGTGCATGGGATGTCTTTCGCATCATAACTTTTTTCTTCGCAGTACTGGGCATCCTTATCTGCCTCAACTTTTTTGTAGGAGCCCTTAATTCTTCCCTTAAGATATTGATCCACTTTTTTATCTGAGGGTGTAATCCCAAATTTCCCCCCTGCTTCAATAGTCATATTCGATATCGAGATCCTGCCTGCGAGACTCAGCGAATCGATGGTGCTTCCGTAATACTCCATGCTTTTATAGAGGGCGCCGTCTACTCCGATGTCGCCGATGATGTGGAGGATGACGTCTTTTCCCATAACGTAATTCCCGAGTTTCCCCTCGATTGTGAACTTGATAGTCTCAGGTACCTTGAACCACATCACACCAGATGCCATGGCGCAGGCTGCTTCAGTGGAACCTACTCCGGTCGACGCGCACCCCAGGGCCCCGTAGCTGCAGGTGTGGCTGTCGGCGCCGATGATGAGTCTCCCAGGAGCTGCGAACCCTTTTTCGATCATGACCTGATGGCAGATGCCTCCCCTGCCCACCTCAAAGTAGTGTGGAAGTTTGTGTTTTTGCGCGAACTCTTTCATCACCTTTGCCTGCTCTGCGCTCGCAACGTCCTTTGCGGGGACGTAGTGGTCCTGGATCAGAACACTAATGTTTGGGTTAGGGGGGGCACCGAGTTCATCGAAGACGTCGAACGCAGGCGGACCCGTGATGTCGTTGACCATTACATAATCAACCTTCGCCTCAACGATGTCGCCGGGGGAAACCTCCTTCAAACCAGCCTTTAAGGCAAGAATCTTTTCAGCTATAGTTGCCATAATGGGAAGAATATGTGAAGGGGCAATAAAAAATTAGGGTTTCCTAGGTTTGATACAGCTATGTGTTATTGAATCTGGCGAGTCAGAAGAAAAATCTCATAATGACTGGCACTATTGGCAATATCAGAATTAGGAATACACTAGCACTGGCAATGTTCGTTAGGACACTTAATTTAAATGCTTGTTTCAAAGAAAAGTCCTGTTTATTGAATTGATGGTATGCCCATCCTTCAACGAGCACGACAGCAACCTCGACTAATCCAAATGAAAGTATAAACAAGTGCAGATACTCATTGAAGATGATTGGTCCTGGTAACATATAGTCTACTTTGAATATATTGAACAAAATGAAATCCTGTAGAGGAGCGTATACTACCCACCCGATAATTAGGCTGAATGTGTTGGCCGTAAAAAATATCAAAACAGTTTTCAATACTCTGATTGTTGAATGTCTTCTTAGATAGAATATCAGTGCCAATCCCTCGACGAGGAGTGTGGCTCCCAAGTAAAATAAGACAGTGCTCCAAGGGATTTCCGTGAAGTCTGAAAAGCGATTATTAATCGCTTGGGTATCTATGTTCATTGAACCATCTTTTTTCAAGTCAAGATTGATGGATGTATAAAAATATATTTCAGTGGAAGATGTTTTTCTTCCCCTGGGATATGAGTTTCTCCACATACGGATGTCTTCGTCATGGACGTATTTTCCACTACTCCCATCATCAGAACCAACTGGATACCAAACCTCTATTTCCTCAGTGTAATATGGGAGATAATAGACTCCTGTTTTGATGCTGCATTTTCCCATTGGACAATCTGCGCATTGTTTGTTTTTTTCTTTATCCAATGATTGGGCATAAACTGAGGAGTCGTGTAGGCATACCCTTGCCATCTCCTTGAGTGGTTCGCCTTCATGGAGGACTGTAATGTTAAAGAGGGTGTTTCTTCCTACCATATCTCCAACGACAAAAGTGGAAAAGAATAACAGGGCGTATAGCAGTAATATGGTCAATCGTATGGTTTTCATACTATGGTGAATATGTAGTGGGGGGCATAAAAATAGGGATGCAAGGTTTTCCCCTTTCTCCATTTCACCTCATCTGAAATAGCACCGGTTTTTCCTCTTTCATTTTTATTTTAACCCCTCCAATCTTTGATTCTAATTAGATTCTCTGGTTGAGGTGTGAAAGAATGTTTGACGGAATTAAGACTTTAGATGATGTGGATGTTACAGGAAAAAAGGTTTTGGTTAGACTCGATCTAAACTCCCCGATTGATCCGAAAACGGGTGATATATTGGATGACAGAAGGTTCCGTTCCCACAAACAAACCCTCTTGGAGCTCATAGAGAAAAAATGCAAGATAGTGTTATTGGCCCATCAGGGTAGGCCGGGAGAACCTGACTTCACAACTCTGGAACAGCATGGATTACTATTAGAAAAAGTACTCGGCCACAAACTTCAGTACCTCGACAGTCTTGTTTCCAGGTTTGTCATAGAAAAGATAGAGGCGATGGCGGAGGGAGAAATCATAATACTCGAGAACACCAGGTTCTACAGCGAAGAAGTGTTAAAGCGCCCGGCAGACGTCCAGGCCACGACTCTTGTAGTACAAAAGCTTTACCCCCACTTCGACTACTTCGTAAACGACGCGTTCGCCGTAGCCCACAGGAGCCAGCCCACGGTCGTAGGTTTTCCGCAGCTCATGGAATCACTGGCTGGAAGGCTCATGGAAAAAGAGGTGACCACGATCACCAACACAATCAAGAATCCGAAAAAGCCCGTTGTATTCCTTCTAGGAGGTACGAAGGCCGATGACTCGATAAAGATCGCGACCAAAGCTCTGGAATCAGGGACGGACACAATACTCACTGGTGGGGTGGTAGCCAACATCTTTTTAGCTGCGAAAGGTTACCGCATTGGAGAGCCTTCGATTGAGTTCATCCGCGGGAAAAAGATGACCGACCAGATAACGATTGCAAGAGAACTCCTCTCAAAATACGAAGACCAGATTATCGTTCCAAAAGACGTGGCCCTCGATGAAAACGGAAAACGTGTTGAAATCCCCCTAAGCGAGCTGCCCCAAAACTACAGGATAGCAGACATCGGAGAAAAGACCATCGAAGAATACAGAAAAAAAATACTTAAAGCAGGAACCATCTTCGCTAACGGAGCCTTCGGGGTATTTGAATCAAAGAATTTTGCAAAAGGAACCGAAGAGATCATAAAAGCCATCGCGGAATCAAAGGGGTTCTCGGTCATCGGGGGAGGACACACCTGCGCTGCAGCAAGAGGCTTAGACGTAGAGGATAAAATCGACCACATCTCATCTGGGGGTGGAGCCTGCATAAACCTTCTAGCTGGATACAAGCTCCCAGGAATCGAAGCACTCAAAGGAAAGGCCTAAAATGAAAATGTTTAAGATCGGAGAAGCACTACTCGGGAAAGGAAACGAACTAGCACACGTAGATTTGATGATAGGAGACAAAGACGGACCAGTCGGAGAAGCGTTTGCTTCCGGTATGACTGAGCTATCGAAGGGTCACACACCCATCACAGCTGTAATCAGGCCGAACCTTCCGACCAAACCCTACACGCTCATTGTGCCAAAAGTTTCTGTTGGAAACATGGATGACGCATCAAAGATTTTCGGTCCAGCGCAAGCCGGAGTCGCAAAGGCGATAGCTGACGCGGTCGAAGAGGGCATAATCCCCCAAGACAAGCTTGAGGACTGGGTAATCATTGTGAGTGTATTCATCCATCCTGATGCAAAAAACTACCGAAAGCTTTTCCAGTTCAACTACTCAGCTTCAAAACTGGCTTTAAGAAGAGCATTAAGCGATTACCCCTCCTGGAACAAGATACTATACGACAAAGACCGGGCCACCCATCCGATAATGGGCTTTAAGGTTCCGCGCCTTTGGAGACCGCCTTACCTTCAGGTTGCACTTGATGTTGGAAGCATAGCACAAGCAAAAAAGATAGTCAACCAGCTTCCAAAAAGCGACAATATAATTCTTGAGGTA
>JBDREA010000094.1:0-20820 GCA_043820265.1 Candidatus Altarchaeota archaeon
AGTCGACACACTACTTCCTGAGATGGAAGAAGAGATACTTTCAGTGGACAACGTCCAGAGGGCTACTGATTCAGGGAGGAGATCCAGATTCAGGGTGGTAGTCGCCGTAGGGAATAAAAACGGATACGTAGGAGTAGGGGAAGAAAAAGGAAAAGAAATCGGACCCACAATCCGAAAAGCCATTGTAAGAGCCAAATTGAATATCAGAGAAGTCATGAGAGCTTGCTCAAGCTGGGAATGCGGATGCGGTCAACCCCATTCAATCCCATTCACAGTCCAAGGAAAAACCGGAAGCGTCCGGGTGACTATTAAGCCGGCCCCTGTCGGTACAGGGCTTATCAGCGGGGAGATAGCAAGAAAAATCCTCACTCTCGCAGGGATCAAGGATGCGAGAACCCACACCGAAGGACACACTCGCACAAGCTTGAATTTCGCACATGCCGTATTCGAGGCCCTTGGGAACCTTAATAAAACCAAGGTAAGCCAAAAGGAAATCAAATGTTTGAACATCATTTCCGGCGCTGTATCCGAGAAAGCAGAGAGCATACAATGAAAAAGCCGAAAAAGTCAGTTAAAGAGGCACCAACCAAGCCGGCTAAGAAGATAGCCTTAATCAGGGTTAGAGGCAGCGTCAACGTCAGAGGCGACATCGAAGAAACACTAAAATTGATGAACCTCAATCAATCCAATCATTGTGTTATAGTCGACGACAGACCACAATACAAGGGTATGATAAAAAAAGTTAAGGATTACATCACATGGGGGGAGATAAACCAGGACATGCTCGCTCAACTAATAAAAACGAGGGCTCTTCTTCGCGGAAGAATACCTTTGACAGATGACTATCTAAAGGAACACACCAGCTACAAATCAATAAATGATTTCTCCAAGGCAGTGTTCGATTTGAAGGCTTTTATCAAAGACGTCCCCCAAATCAAACCGGTTTTCCGATTGAAACCCCCAAATAAGGGATTCGAGAGATCCGGGATTAAAAGGCCATATTCATTGGGGGGAGCCCTTGGATATCGCGGAGAGAAAATCAACGATTTGCTTGCGAGGATGATCTGAAATGGCCCAAAAGAACCGTAAGACTGTAAGCCTCAGGGGAAGCAGAACTTACGGCTACGGCAATGCCCAAAAACATCGAGGGGCCGGCTCACGAGGTGGTAGGGGAAAGGCCGGAAGTAAAAAACACAAGTGGCATCATTTCTCCAAATACCATAAAGGACACTTTGGCCATAAAGGTTTCAAAAGGCCTGAGAGTGGATGTATAGAGATAAGAAAGATAAATGTTGGCTTCTTATCCGAGCATATTGAAAGATTCGTTGAAGAAGGTTACGCGAAAAAAACAAAAAAGGATTTGGAAGTTGACCTTACGAAAGCTGGCTTTCATAAACTTTTAGGTTCAGGAACAATTGATAAAGCATTGATCATCAAGGTTGGCTCATATTCTGAGAGGGCAAAAGAAAAGGTCGAGAAAGCAGGGGGAAAAATTGAGGGTCCGCCCGAACCTGAGGTCAGCTCAGAGGGTGAAAAGACCAAAGGGAAGTGATTAAAGAATGGATTTAGAGTTCATCCGTCCAACTCTGAAATATATTCCTGAGGTCAGCCATCCACGAAGACACGTTTCATTCAATGAGAAAGTTTCGTGGACTGGAGCGATCTTGATCTTGTTCTTCATCATGGGTGTGATATACCCCTATGGTGTTAGCCCCGAGAAGCTCGAGGAGCGGATCAGGGGTTTCGCCCAGTTGCAGATAATCTTTGCAAGCAGTATGGGTTCCATTATTTCCACGGGGATTGGTCCAATTGTTACGGCTTCAATTATCCTGCAGCTTCTAATCGGATCAAAGATGCTTGACGTAGACCTCAAAAAGATGGAGAACCGGGCCCTCTTTCAGGGGACTCAGAAAATACTGACTGTTATCATCGCGTTTTTCGAGGCGACTGCACTTGTAGTAGTAACCCATATGGTGGATGTCCCTGTTGTCAGCGGGGAGATCGTTACGTTTCAAGTGATACAGTGGCTTAGGGCCTTTACGATTTTACAGCTCGCATTGGGTTCCATAATCCTGATGTATTTGGATGAGGTAGTTTCTAAGTGGGGAATAGGTTCTGGAATCAGCTTATTCATCGCAGGAGGAGTTTCCCAGGTCATAATCACTCGTTCATTTAATATCCTGCCAAATCCGGGGGGAGGATATGCGGGAATCATACCGAATTTCATTTACTGGATGACCAACGGAGACCTCCAGTGGTTTATGCTCTGGCCTTTGATAGGGACTATCATCGTGTTTTTGGTGGTTGTGTTCGGGGAATCCATGAGACTTGAGATTCCACTGTCCTATGGTGGGATAAGGGGGGTTGGGGGGAGGTATCCTCTCAGGTTCTTTTATGTCTCAAATATTCCAGTCATATTGGCCGCAGCCCTTCTTATGAACGTCAGCATGTGGGCTGGATTCGCAGGAGTTGACGTGAATGATCCAGCTCTTCGTGTATCGGAGCTTTCTGGCCTTCAGAGGGCTGTGTACTTCATTACCACAAACATCACTTTAGGTCGATTGAACGGAATCCTGAGCCCGGATAGGATCAGTGAGATCTGGGACCCTTCGATCGTCGTTCACTTTATAATATACGCCATCGCTTTTACCGGTTTGTGTGTCTTATTTGGTCAATTCTGGGTCCAGACGACCGGTCTTGGGCCAGAAGAGGTGGCAGACCAGATACACCAGGGAGGGATGCAGATACCAGGCTTCAGGAGGGATAAGAGGGTCATTCAGAGGATGCTTGGAAAATATATCCCGCAAATTACGATTATCAGTTCAGTCGCAGTTGGATTGCTTGCCGCAGGCGCTGATCTATTAGGTGCCGTTGGAAGCGGGACAGGGATACTTCTTACAGTGGGAATCATCTACAGGCTCTATGAGGAAGTACAAAAGGAGCAGATGAGCGAGATGCACCCCATGTTCCGTAGGATTTTGGGTAAGGAATAGACTTTCTTGATTGGTTTTTTGTTGTTGTTTTATAGGCAGAAGGATATTTTACTTTTTTCCGAGGATAATCGCTTTCTTTTATATACCATGATGTTTTTATATGATGATGTCATACATTATATTACCAACAATGAAAATTGTTGGCGTGGATAAAAAGAAGGGGGGGAATCTAAGAAAAAAACCCTGATAATCTGTAAAACAGAAAAAAAAGGGGGCAAAAAAAGATCATTGGCTAAGAAAAAAACAAGGATAAATCTTAAAAAAAGATTATCCCAAAAAAAAGCCAAAAAGATCGCCCCCCCCCTTATCCACATAACTAGTTCTTCAGGAACTTCTCCAAGTAAATCAGAATACCCTTATCCTTCCTCTTATAAAACAAACCCTTAAGAGTCTCAAGCCCAAACTCCCCCTTCAACCTCAGATCCTTTCCAAAACCTGCCTTCGAACCGATAACATACAACAGAAGCTCATCTACCAGTATAAACTTTCTTTTACCATCAACAAACCAAAAACCTCCCTCAACATAAGGATTATTCTTAGAATACTTTTCCAAAAACTTATCCTGATTCACAATATCAGTATCTATGGGAGGTCCCCGAACACGCTTAAGGGGGGGAAGCTCCCAAACTTCAAATTCAAACAAAAGTATCGAAAAGTCAGACTCATTACTCCAAAAACCAGATTTAAAGATTTCAAAATCATCAGACTCAACGGTCTCTGCTATAGATTTCAAGGTCCGTCTAAGCTGACCATATAAGGTATTAACATTAAGTTTGGGATGGATGATCTCAATCGCAACAAGATGCGTCCCCCGGCCCTTTCCTAATACCAAAAGTTCATCAATGGAAGGTGGAATTTTTTCAGGTGGAAAAAACCATTCCTTAGAAGGCTTAGCTAAAAAACCTCGGGCAAAAACCATAAACTCGGACATCTTTTCTCGAGAAACAGCGGCTGCGACATTTCTGTCCTGGTCGACGGGATCAACAACCACCAAATCAGCCCCGGTAAAATAATAATTTAGCGCAGACCTATCCTCCCAAAGGCCGGCTGGATCAATGACTTCGCCATATTTCCAATCTGAGGCAGCCTTCAAAACATCGACGAACGACCCATATTGAAAGACCAACAACTCAACCAGGTAACCCGAAAACCCCATAACCTTAGCTTCCGCCCCATAGACGTTCTGGGATTTCATGAACTTCTTCAACAAACGCACCTGCCCAACATCAATTTTTCCACTCTGCTCCTTCTGCATGATAAACTTTGTATGGAGGGGAGTGCGATCCACAGAGGTTTTAAATTTTCCTGAACCAAAAAACGGCACAATCTCAAAAACAATCCCCTTATAGACCCCCTTCACATAGGGATGCTCGGCGTAATCGATCTCATATTCTGTTTTCAGGTTTTTAAAAAGTTTTTTCCCAACATCCAACCCGTGAGACTCCAATTCCTCCGGCTTGGTATCAGAAGGAAAAGGAATGAACAAATCGACATCGGTTTCACCGATCAGATCAGTACCTTTCGCAACCGAACCGACCAAGACGGGTGTAACGCCCAGTTTTTTAAGCTCTGCTGAGACCTCGGATATCGCCGCATCAGTCTTCTTTTTTTCCCCCGGACTGGGAGTGATATCAGCGATCACATCATCTAAAAACTTCAATTCCAGACACCTGCAATCTTTTCTTTACACGAAGGGCATGTACCATTTGTTAATGAATTCTTTTCAACCCCGAATCCAACACGCTCAACCAATAATTCCCTGCAATTAGGGCAACAGGTATTCTCAGTTTCATCATGGGGGACATTTCCCGCATAGATATGCCTTAACCCTGCCTCCCCCCCGACCTCAATTGCGAGTTTGATGGTTTCCATCGGAGTCCTCTCCAAATCAGTCAACCTGTGATCAGGATGGAACCTAGAAACATGCCACGGCGTATCGGCTCCGAGCTCATCACAGATGAATGAGGCAATCGCTGAAAGCTCATCTCCTGAATCATTTAACGTAGGAATAATCAACGTAGTCACCTCAACCCATACACCTTTCTCCTTTAACAACTTAAGCGAATCCAATACAGGAGCCAAACGAGCCCCGCAGACCCTCTGATAGAATTCTTCGCTAAACGCCTTTAAATCCACGTTGGCTGCATCAAGAAAAGACGATGCATCCTCGATGACTTCAGAGGTCATATACCCATTCGTCACAAAGTTGTTCTTCAAACCCCTCTTCCTCGCAAGAATCCCGATGTCACAAGCGTACTCGTAAAAAATAGTAGGTTCAGTGTAGGTGTAGGAAATGCTCTTGCAACCATAATCCAAAGCCTGCTCAACCACCTCTTCAGGTGACAAATCCCTCCCAGAGACCTCACCAGCCTTTCTAAGCTGACTGATGTCCGCGTTCTGGCAATTAAGACAGCGAAAATTGCATCCGATAGTCGCAACGCTAAAACTCAAGGTCCCGGGAAGAAAGTGGTAAAGCGGCTTCTTTTCGATTGGGTCGGCGCTCGCAGCGATCGCTTTGCCATAAACCAGAGAAAACAGCTTTCCCCCCCTGTTTTCTCTGACCCCACAAACACCCCTAACAGAGTCAGCAATCACACACCTGTGGCTGCAAAGACCACATTTTACGTCGTTTTCCGACACCTTCTCCCAGAATTCCGCGGTCTTCACTTCAAAGCACCCTATACTATAGGGTACAAACACAAAAATAAAAAGCCTCGCGTCCAATATTCATCTATGGATCCTGGCAGCGCCTTAATCTGGGTGTTTTTAGCCTTTCTCGCAGGCTTAATCGGATATTTCGGAAAATACATTGGTAGAATCATAATCAGGAGTATTAGAGGCGGCGAGAGTAGTGACCTCCAAAAGAAGTCAGAGCAAAAAGTAAATGTTCCTAGTAAAGGCAAATACGACTATAAAATCGAAAAAGAGCAGTTGAAACTGGAGAAGAAAAAACTTAAGAAGGAGAAGAAACAGAACGGAGATAAGAAGAATTGATTATTTCATCTCCTCATAAATTTTTACTGTACAATGAATACAATCCGTTTATTAATCGAAAAAATCCTATCGGGTGACATCTCTTCCCGGGAGGAGTTGGAGCTTGAGAAGCGGAGCCTGTGTGGAGAGCTTGGATTAGATGGTTTCATCCGAAACAGCGAGATTCTTGCCCAGGCAAAACCGCAAGAGAAGAAGAGGATCCTCCCCCTCCTCCAGAAGAAGCCATCCCGCACCATGAGCGGAGTCGCTGTGGTGGCTGCTATGACGCGGCCGCACGAGTGCCCCCACGGAAAGTGCAGGTACTGCCCTGGTGGTCCTGAGATCAACGTTCCACAAAGCTACACTGGAAAAGAGCCTGCCACCCGGCGCGCCATCCAGTACTGCTATGATCCATTTCTTCAGGTAACGTTCCGTCTGCGGCAGCTTAGAAAGATCGGTCATCCAATCGACAAAGTCGACCTTATCGTAATGGGCGGAACCTTAACCGCTCAGATGCTCGACTACCAGGAATGGTTCGTCAAGGAATCGCTTAGGGCGATGAATGAATTCGAAAAAAACGATTCATTGATTGACGGGCTCGGAGAGGAAAAATTCATCGAAGAATACAAATCCTCGAAAAAAACGTTCAGATACGTAGAAGACGTCCAACTCGAAAACGAAACTGGAAGCGTACGCTGTATCGGGATGACATTTGAGCCCCGACCAGATTGGGCGAAGAAGGAAGAGATAAACCGGATGCTAGGTTTTGGAGTGACTCGGGTTGAAGTCGGAGTGCAGGTTCCAGATGACAAAGTTTATCAGAAAGTCAATCGTGGCCACACAGTCGCGGATGTCGTTGAAGCCACTCAACAACTCAAAGACAGCGGCCTAAAAGTCGGTTACCATTTGATGCCAGGCATTCTCGGAGACAATCCTGAATTCGATCTTAAGATGTTTAAAAAAGTCTTCGAAGACGAGCGATTCAAACCTGACATGATAAAGATCTATCCCTTAATCGTTCTCAAAGGAACAGAGTTCTACGATGAATGGAAAAAGGGAAAATTTGAGCCTCTCACAGTTGACGAGGCCGTCAAAGAGATAGCTGACCTAAAGGAATTGCTTCCGCCATGGGTCAGGACGATGCGTATTATGCGCGATATTCCAAGCAACCTCGTGGATGCGGGAATCAAGTCAAGCAACCTCGGTGAGCTCGTCTACAGGGAACTTGATCGAAGGAAATCCAAATGCAACTGCATCCGCTGCAGGGAAGTGGGAAGATTCATTTTGAAGGGGGAGGAGCCAGATCCTCAAAAAATCAAAATAACAATAAGGGATTACAAGGCGAACGGAGGCGAGGAAGTCTTCCTTTCATTCGAAGACATAAAAAATGATATCCTCATAGGATTTCTCAGGCTCAGAAAACCAGGTAATCCCTTCCGCCCCGAGATCACCAAAGGAACCGGCCTCGTCCGCGAACTCCACGTCTACGGCCCAATGGTCGAGCTCGGAGAAAAACCAGAATACGAATGGCAGCACCGAGGCTACGGAAAAGAACTTCTTGAGGAGGCTGAAAAGATCGCCAAAGAAGAGTGGAACTCCAAAGAAATCCTAGTCACAAGCGGCATCGGCGCCAAAGAATACTACAAAAAACAAGGATACAAAAAGAAAGGCGTATACATGGGGAAGAAGCTAAAGTGAACGTTAAGATTTAATAGGTACTACCATCATGCTCTTCCTTCCATCTTTCATGACTGGGAATTTGTGAAAACGAAACATGTCATCGATTGAGGAACCTTCTGGTATGCTCTTAGTATAGGATCCTATGGTGCTATCAGTAAGCGTATAGCCTCGGTCAATTAAAAAGGGATTGATATTTTGCTCGGATTGAGAAGTAACCAACACCTGAATCCCCCCTACACCATTAGCAGATGCATGTTCCTCAAGTATGTCAAATGCCATTGAAGCGATCCCATGACGTCGAAATGCCTTTTTCACATATCGATTTGATCTGACTACTTCTCGGTGTTCGATATCTAAAGTTTCTCCATTGAGTGGTTTTGAAATAACTTGGCCAACCGAGTGACCTAACGCTTCGATTCCGTCCTCAAGAACCTCATTGATATCGACAACCCAATACTGTTGGGCTAAAAATTTCGAACGAAAGACAACAACCAGTCCATCCCGAGTTTGAAATGCACCCTGAAAGAAGCCGTTTTTATTGCGTGCATTGAAAAGGATAGGACCTTCCTTTGTCTTAAACGCAAATTTACCCTTGGCAAGCTGTTCTTCCCACTGCTTTTCATCCATCTCCAAGGGCTGGATCCTCCTCTCATCCCTTATCCTTTTAACATCCACATTATCGAGGAGGTCGGTATTCAACAACCTGCCCGTTTTTGTTTTGATGAGATGGGGAAGTTCAGGAATCGGGTGAGTGCGAGGACTATATTTTTGTTTAGGCATAACTCCACCTACGTTGATGTGAGCCTCCCACCCATAAATGGTGTGGGCTTCATGCCAGCACCTCAATGGGTTGGATTCCTGTTTCCTCAACAAAACTTGCTCCACAACCGAAGTTGCGGAGTAGGGGTTTCGTCTCCACAGGCGTGAGTTTGGACGGCACCCGCCCTACCTCAATTCGAGCCTTATTCAAGATGTTTATTGCAGAATTGTAGTCTCTGTCGAGTTGCAGTCCACAACTCGGACAGTCGTGGTTTCTCACCCATAACTGTTTGTAGACATGGTTTCCACATCGACTACACATCTGCGTGGTGTTCTTTGGGTCTACTTTCACAAATGTCCTACCAGCACTCTCAGCCTTGTAGGACAGCATAGAAAAGAATGTAGACCATGCTGAATCTGAAATGTTGATTGCATTGTATGAGGATTGCATCATATCCTTCACAGACAGATCTTCGACTGCTATGAAGTCGTAGTTGTTGATGTAGTGTGTTGAGAGTCGGTGGAGGAAGTCATCTCTTTGGTTGTTGATTTGCTCATGGGTTCGTGCTACTCTGAGCCTCTGTTTGGCTCGGTTCTGAGAGCCTTTCTTTCTCTTGTGCATCCTTCTCTGCTCTCTTGCGAGCCTCTTTTGTAGCTTCCGCAACGTGTGGGGGTGTTCCACCACATTGCCTTCGGAGTCGGTCAGGTAGTTCATGATGTTGAGGTCAATGCCTATCTCCCTACCTTTGGATTGTAGTTTGTCGGCTTCAACTTCTACTGAGAAGATTGCATACCATTTGCCTGTCTGCGTCTTCTTGACATATACTTGTTTGATGTCGCCCTCAACCTTTCTGTGCAATCGGATTGGTATATCCCCGATCTTGCTCAACCGAAGTCTCTGCTGTCGTGTCTCCGTCTTGATGAGTTTGTACCCTGTCTGATTGTAGACAAAACAGTTGAATCTCCCCTTGCCCTTGAATCTGAGCCTACCGACCTTATGACCTTTCTTTTTGAGTTGTGCCAATGCCCGTAGGTTGCTGTATAGTTGGTAGAGGACATACTGCCGTGTCTTGCTGTGGATTGCCTCTATGAAGTCATGCTCCTTCGCTAATGAGGGTAGTTGTGCTTGAAGGTCATACCGTGAGGGAACTTTATCCTTCCCCTGCCATTGCTCTAAGAAGTGGTTGTAGAGCCACCTACAACCACCCATAGTCTGATTGAGGTCTGCATCCTGCATCCTGCTCGGATACAACCTGAATTTATAGTTGCGGTTCGTCATCTGCCTTTTTGTTCCTCGATGTACTTTTGTATCATCTTGTCGGAGATGTGTCCGTGAGTGGACACGAAGTAGCTCCGTGTCCACAGAGTTGGTAGTTTGGACTTCAATTCTGGGAACTCGTTTCGCAGAATCCTTGAAGTGTATCCCTTCACCATACCGATTATCTTGTTTGGTTGAATTAGTGGATGAGCCTGAACGAACAAGTGCGTATGATCGGGGCTGATAGACAAGGCGATTATCTCACAGTTGAGTTCCTTACATTTCTGCTTGACCAACTGCTCAAACCTCTTTTTTATCTTTCCCATAAGCACGGGTCTCCGATACTTCGGACACCATATGAAATGATAGTTCATGAAATGCACACTCGTTTCGGAGGATATATAACCCTTTGGCATATAACATTATGTGTCAGCCCCATATATATACTTGTTGATTGTGGTTCGCTCTCATCCCACCTCTAAAGAGTGTGGGATTTCCCGCTCACGGTGTTAATTGGCACAACCATTGAAGTAGGTTTCCCATCTTCAAAGACAGGAAACGTGTGATGAGTCGATAAATCAAACTCTGAAGGTTTAGGATTTAATTCTTTTCTCCAAATGTCTCTACCCCAATATTCATTAAATCCCTCATTTATGTATCCTCTTTTTTTTACTAGACCTTCATGATTTTCATCCACAGTTAACACTGTAATGTTTTTTTCACCTACCGCAGCTGCCTCAGATTCAAGTTTTTCGAATGCCTCATTAGCAATACCAAGACGTCTAAAAGGTTTAGCAACTCTTCTATAGCTGATTCTCATCTCACCATCTTCCCTGCATTTTTCGAATTCAGCAATCTTTCTGATTCTATGAAATGTCGCATCGGAGTCAGCATCAATACTTCCCCCATTGTTGTCATCTAGAACAAGCTGATAAGCATTCAAACTCGTGAGATCATTCTTTTTTGAGGATCTAAATTCGACATAACGTCCGTCAGAGGTTACATAAAGACCTTGAAAAACACCTCTATCGTTTTTCTTATCGACGAAAATAGTGCCCTTGACTGATTCAAAAGCAAATTTTCCTTGATCTAAAGCCCTCCCCCATTCATCACCTGAAGCCTTAGAGAGCGGACTAATTTTCTTTAATATTCCAAACTCATCAAGAACAGAGTCGACGTTTTTCTTGGACTGTTGCTCTTCTCCGATATCTTCGTATACTCGTTTTCTGATCTCTGCGTGTCGCTCAGGTCCAAGACGTGATGCCATATCTTTTAGGAATGCGATTGATTCTTTCTCAAATCTCCAGCCGTCACTTTTCCCTCTTGTACATACGTCCGCGGAATATATGAGGCAGTTGACGATAGAATCATCTCTGTCTTTTGGAGATTCTTTTTTCCCCATCCAATCGGTCCAGGATAATTCGTCGTCGATCTCGGTGTTTGGAAGCCTGAAGATTTTGTTTACATAATCTATGTAATCTTGTCGAGTCCTAAACAGCAGGCGAACTTTCCCATTAGGAGAAATTTCGGCAAAGGCCCGGTGCTTTACTGGGACGTTCATAAGCGGCTGATCTTGACAGATATTTTACCAGCCAAGGCGTTTTCCACATAAAATCTCAAACTAATTGATGACTCGGGATTCACAGCAACTTTTTCAATCGTTACCTTCTCCTTTCGATCCCGGAACGGAGGGATCTCAATATTCTCGTGTTCATGCCACCCCCTCAGTTGCTCGTCGAAAACCGCCTTTCTTCCAACATAATTTAACTCAGTGGCCCCCCCGCGATAAGGCCTTGCCTTCCCAAGCATCAGACTGACGATGCAAGCACCTCCAATAAGTATTGACCCCCCTTCAAGCTGGGCCATCTTAACAAAATATGGATCAACTTCTTTTGGATCAAGATCTGCGTAGTGGCGGTACCAATCGAGGCCTGTGCCTTCAAGGTATTCGCCAATGGCTTCAGGAGGATTATCAAGTTCTTTTATGATAGGAATAAAGACATCCATCTTTTTTCCATTTTTTACAACAGTGAAAGAGTGATGAAGCCCCATGTTGGCTGTTGATTTTGCTTTGTCTAATTTCTTCTCCAAGATGAAACAGTTTTCAGTGTCAAGTTCTTTGGTAAGCTCTGCATTAATTTTGTATCCCCGGTCTTCAACGAGAGCCTTTACATCTTCTCGATCGGTTTCTATACGCATAAATGATGCCCCTCTGGCAGATTCATTTGCTTCGAGCTTGTCGAAGGCGAGAGATGCTATGCCGTGCCCTACATAGGAGTCTGTACCTTCTGGTATCATGTAATGACCAGCACCTTTATAGTCCAACTCTTTCCCCCCCCTTACCTCAGGTAGCGAAAATTCGGCCACTTCAATTTCTCTTCCTTTCTTTCCGAGTATTTTTTCCCTTTCCAGGTCAACTTCGAATGCCGCAACAATCTCCCCAGTTGACTGCTCAAGGCCATTTTCTACGCTGTTTACAACTAGGCTTCCCTCAGAACCAGGAATAGAACGAAAGATTACAATTCTACTGTCGCGTAATTGGTAGGCTCCCTGAAAATCCCCTTCATTATTTGACGCCTCAACATTCAAGATGCGCGAACGCCATACTCGTCTTTATAGGAGAAAGCAAATTTTCCTTCAGCCAAGGCATCATTCCATGTCTGGTCATCAACGGCTTCAAGAGGTTGTATTCGGCGCTGATGCCTGATCTTTGAAATCTCCTTGGGGGGGAGAAGATTAGGAATTAGATGAAGGCCTTTTTTTGTGACGATAGTATTTGTGAAAGGCGAATCAGTTTTACCCTGGGATTTCACAACTCTTTCAGGCATAATCCAGACCTATATAAACTGAAAATAATACAAAAAATTATAGGAAGCCATGGAATAAGAAGGGTAAAAAAACAAGAATTATCCCAGAAGACCCGTCACTAAATCAGCGAGGTCTTTTAGAAGTGGGCTTACGTTCACAAAAATTAATAGTATGATGTAAGCGATTATGCCTGAGACTATTCGGTTCGTAGTCACTTGGCCCACATCAAATAATTTCAATAACTCCAAGAGCATCTTTCCTCCGTCAAAGGGAACGATCGGAAGAAGGTTAACAAGGGAAATCGACAAGTTGATGAAAAACATCCACGTCAAAGTTACAGCAATAAATCCGAGTGCAAGTTTCAACAATTCCATGTCTTTGTAGGGTGCTATAAAATCCGAATGCTCCTGCATCACCACACCCATATATGCCCTCGATTCGTTTTCTGGGTGCACGGTTGCGTTAAAACTTATAGATCCCTTATCTGTCACCATATTGACTGGCCCATCAATCTCCAAACGTCTTGCAGCAGAAAAAAACAAATCAGTTGAGCTGACAACCTGGCCGTTTATCTCATAGACCACGTCCCCGATATTTAGTTGTTCTTCTGCGGGATAAGGAGCAGAGGTGTCAAAGCCGATAACCTCCATTCCATCCACATATGTAATCGCTCCGGCAATTGGCACCAAAAGGAATTTTAAAATTAGAATAGAAACCAAAGCAACCAGAATGTTTGCAAAACTCCCCACGCTAAATAGATGCATTTTTTCGATGCTCGGACGCTTATTCAACTCGTCTTCATCCGGTTCAACGAATGCGCCTATCGGCATGATGCCTGCAGTTAAAATACCGGTGGATTTTACCTTCAACCCATAGACTCTCGCTAAAATCCCGTGCGACAGTTCGTGAGCCACCATCGTCACAGCGATCACGATCAAGAAATAGATTATTGGAAGATTGATTCCTGTTCCCGGGAAGGTGATTACAAGTTCCCCATCCTCTGTCGTAGCGGGAAGAGCAGGTGAAATACCTGGAATATTCGTTTGTTTGGTGACAATCTGATATCCGTGCTCTGAGAGGGTTATCAAGAGGAATGCCGGAACTCCCAAAAAGGAGCTCGCAAACAAGCTCGGGCTAAAAGGGATCCCTACACCAGTCCCTATTAATAAGATGATTGCTGTAACCGAAAGACCGCTAATTAGAGCTGTACCCTCCCTTCGGCAAAGCTGACCGAGAATAAAAGAACCTAGAAGAGCCGCGGCCACAAGTTGAAAATCTATGCGGTAAACATAAGCCAAACAAATCCCCAGAAAACTAATAATAATCGACATATTCCCCCTATCTCTTCCGAAACGAGAAACATACGATGCCCCCAATCCGCCAAAGGAGAATACTACAGCGGCATCAGCAAACAATCGCCAGAACCTTGGGGCCAAATTCGCGAGCCACTCGATAAGATCAAGAAAGTATTTTGTCCTAATCATGAATAGGATGCTGTGGCGCTCATAATGAGTACGGGACAGGAGGTAAGTTCCAAAAATAAAAATAGATATCAAAAGGACATCAAACTCATTCATTTCTGGGTCCTCTTTTTAATCACAACCAGATCACCCAAAGTCAAATCCTTCTTTTCGGATGAAAGGTCGAATCCCTCGTCTGCGCCTTCCTTGGGCACCAACACTTTAATCATTAATTCCTTCTCGATCCTTTGTGCAAGTTCACGATTAGGCCTCATCCTCGCCGACTCCAAACGATGTATAAGAGACGCAGGCTCGTTGACCAGCTTCCCAAGGTCTTCCTGCCTAAGATTTTGTTTTTCCCGACCCCTTCGAATCATATCGGAAAAATCGTCAACCAACTCATAATCTTCTGATGATTCAATGTCGAAGGTCTCCTTTTTCTCTTTTTTCTTTATTGAAGGCTCAAAAAAAGCTTTCTTGGAGGATTTTTTCTCAGAACTCGCTTCGACCGAAACAGGTTCAACAACCTCACCAACATGCGAACACCCTTGACAGGCGACGACAACAGACCCTTCAACCCGAATCCTAAAACCCGACTCGACGATCTTCCCACAAACCTCACAAATCATCCTAAATCCACCTTACAGGAACAATGACAATACGCACCCTTAGACTAAAAGTCCGAAAAAAGATTTAGCAAACCAACATTTAAATAACCAGCTATCAAAGTATAGTCGACAGCAAATGAATCATTAAATATTAAGCTGTCGGATATATTGGAGAGAAAAACCAAAGAATATTCCTTTAATTTTCTCTCCAACATATATAGTCTAAAACCGCACGGGGTTGTAGGGTAACCAGGCATCCTAGCGGGCTCCAGGGAACCCTTTTCTTTCTTTAAAAAGAAAGAAAAGCGTTCGCGGAAAAGAAAGAAAACTTGGTCTCATTTAGACTCGAGGATTCCCGAACCTTTTCCAAATAAAAACCTTAACCTTGGAGCGCTGAGAGACATGTTTCTGTCTCTGTGACGAATTAGATGGGTCCGATCAAGGTTATCAAACGAGCGTGGCGAGTGAAGATGGCCTATTTGGTAAACCTCCCTCAAAAGCCGTTGGCTTTTGGGGGCGCAACTTCACGAAGTGAAGTTAGCGTTATTAAAGGTTTGTTCGGAGGTACCTGCAGATAGGGGTTCAAATCCCCTCAACCCCACTTATTTTCCTTAGTCAATAGCGGAGAAGATATGTTTTTTGATGTGCCCTCCGTGAATTTAACGGATTTCTTTCCTTTTTTAGTAGTTATTAGTCGTTTTTGCTAGATTTTCGAATATTCCCAAAAAGAGAAACAGTTTTATATATTTAATCCATATGTTACTATCATTAAAATGGGCTCTTATCAAGAAAGAACCGAAAAACAGTGGGGGAAAGGCTTTGAGGTCGCATATTCCTGCGCCAACTGCAAAAATATATGGAGCGAAAAATACGAAGACGGCGCAGACATCAACTACAACAAAGTGCTTATGACCTATAGAGGATACGATATTGAAGTCGATTCGAATACGCAAAGAATGGATGTGTCCCATACGATAGTAGCCTCCACAAAAGACGGAAAAAATACTTTATCCTGTAGATCGTGCGGAAGCGACAAACAAATCTACA
Organism: Candidatus Altarchaeota archaeon; assembly: GCA_043820265.1. Taxonomy (GTDB): domain Archaea; phylum Altiarchaeota; class Altiarchaeia; order IMC4; family JBDREA01; genus JBDREA01. Next base: position 15,587 of record JBDREA010000094.1, read on the forward strand.
TCATTTCACGTAAGGACTTGACCTAAATCCCCAAGAGACCTCTAAAAAGATTCCCTTGCGTCTTGGGCAGCCTTAAAGAGGTTTTCTAGCTCCTCGATGAGTTCCTTGTTCCCTACATAAATCGGTATCCTGTGGTCAAGTTTTTCTGGTTTAACCTTGAGGATACTCCTCGTCCCAGTACTTGAACCTCCACCCGCGGTTTCGCAGATGTAAGCCATTGGGTTACCTTCGAAAAGCAAACGCAGCTTGCCGGAAGGCTTATTGATAAAGCTGGGGTACCCAAAAAAGCCCCCGTGAAAGAGGACCTGGTTGAAATCGCCAACAAAGCTCCCTCCATACCGCAGCTTCAATCCCTTATTTCTTAGAAGCCTTACGAAAAAGTAGAACTCTGGAATCCATTTGTCTGGATTGCCACCTACCCCGTAGATTTTCGGTTCAGGGATCTTTAAATCCTCTTTACTGAGGACATATTCCACTGTGCCTTTTCTTTGCTTGACAAACTCATACACCTTACCTTTTACGGCAAGGACGAGGGTGGTGATGGGCCCATATAGCTTGTAGAATGCTGCCACCTGTTTTTCCCCCTTAGCAGGGATTTTTGTGTTTTTGTATATCCCTACTATCGTCCCAAATAGATTGTTCGACTCGACGTTGCTTGAACCATCGAGGGGATCCATAGTGATATTGAAGGGCCCACCCCCCAGCTCAACCGGTTCGGGGGATTCCTCAGAGAGCAAAGTTCCAACAAGGCCGGTTTTCCCGATTTTATCGATGAAGAAATCGTTGGTCCATATGTCGAGTTTTATCTGCTGCTCACCGTAGATGTTTTCGGAAGCCGCCTTGCCTCTCCGTGTCGGAAACTCCTCGCGCAAGGGCACCGACTGAGCGGCGAACTCCCATATGAGAGCCGACAAGTCGTCGTCAACTTTTTCTTTTAAAAAATCCTTCAATGTTATTAATTCTTTTTCACTCATCTTCAACCACCCAGATTATGAGGTTAACTTTATCAATTGTATTTAAAATAAGTCGAATGTAATTCTTCCTAACATGTTTGACGCAAAATCCTTCATAACGGAATCAGTCGCCCAGATTAAAGACCAAGTAGGTGAAAGGAAAGCATTCATCGCCCTTTCTGGTGGAGTAGATAGCTCCGTGGCCGCCGTCCTAACCCACAGGGCAGTGGGGGAAAACCTTGTTTCAGTGTTTGTCGACACAGGCTTTATGAGGAAAAACGAGGCTCAGGAGGTAAATGACATCTTCAAGGGCAAATACGGACTGAACTTCCGGGTAGTAGAAGCTCAAAAGGAATTCATAGACCCCTTAAAAGGTGTATCGGACCCAGAAGAGAAAAGAAGGATAATAGGTCATAAATTCATTGATGTGTTTGAGCGGGAAGCAAAAAAGGAAAAGGCACAAGTATTAGTCCAAGGTACGATTGCTCCAGACTGGATAGAGACCGGAGGCCAGATTAAGAGCCATCACAACGTCACGTTACCGGGGGGTATGACCTTGGAGCTCTGCGAGCCTCTCAGAGACCTCTACAAAGATGAAGTCCGAAAGGTTGCTCGCGCGCTGGATCTTCCTCCCGAGATCAGCGAGCGTATGCCGTTTCCCGGCCCCGGCTTGGCTGTCCGGGTCGTAGGTGAGATCACTCCTGAGAAAGTAGATCTTGTCCGGGAAGCTGATGTGATAGTAAAGCAGGAGGTCGCACGTGCAGGTGTCGAGAGCTGGCAGGCCTTCGCCGCCATACTTCCAGGCAGAGTTACAGGGGTGAAAGGAGACACACGGGACTTCGGCTATATGATAGCAGTCAGAATCGTCGAATCAGTCGACGCAATGACTGCTAACGTAAAGATCCCCGACTACGATGTTTTAAGGAAAATCGCTGATCGCATCCCCCGAGAAATTCCAGGTATAACACGTGTCCTCTACGATCTCACAAACAAACCGCCGGCGACAATAGAATTCGAGTGATAATTCTTACATGAACAAATTGAGCACTCCTAGCACGGTTCCGTAGCGGATGAGTTTTGCTAGTAATCCGATTATCAGGTATTTTTGGAGGTCCATTTCAGCTGCGCCTGCAAACACAGTCAATGGATCTGCAGGGAACGCAGGGAACACGAGGATGATGAATAATCCGACGTCTCCGTATTCGTTTATGATTTTTTTCGCTTTTTGTCCGTGCTTCTTTTTTACTTTTTTACTGAGGTACTTCACACTCTGGTAGCCTATCCGGTAGTTTACATATAGTCCCAAAACCGAACTAAAAGATGCGACTAAAAGGATGGTGAGGCTTGATATGTCATAGGCCCGGAGGATGGGAAAAAGGAACTCTGTGACTAAGGGTATGAAGACGGTCGCCCCGAGAAAGGAGGATACCGCTAGTCCTAGAATTCCATAACTTCTCACGATTTCCTCAAATACTGGGCTTAACTGTGGAAGCAGCTCAGACCATATCATCTTAGTCGATCCCCCCCCTTAGAATGGATTTTATTGTCTACTGCCATGTTAATCCTCCAAATCGTCCTTGCTATCTGCAAGGCGTTTGTAGGAGGCATGGCTGATTTTCTTTTTGTTGTTTCTGGGCGAGTTGATTCAGATTTTGTAATGGGGGGTGTTTGATATTCAAGTGAGGTTGAGGGACGAAACTGACCTGGGGGAGTCGATTGGAATTTGGGTGGGGGGGAACGATGATCCTGTTCTTTGTAGGTCGGTTGATGCTGAGTTGGAGGATCATGTACGTGTTCTTTTTCGGGGGTTCGACTAGTTTGGCCGTCTATGCCTAAGTCATCATCTCCGTCGTCTCCTCCGTCACCTGAAATTTTAGATGCGACTTTTTCATGGAGTGTTTCGCCCGGAGGCTTAGCCAGATCGGAGAGGTTCACCTTTACCCCCGATGCTGCCAGGCGGGTCACTTCTTTCGTTATCTTCTTTTTCAGTTCATCTTCTGTTTCAAGATCTCCTTCTCTTCTGGCTTTCTTTGCTTGATCTAAAAGATTTCTTGCTTGGGAGAGGACGTCTTCTTTATGTGGGGTTTTGATTGGAGGTGCTGGTTGTTCTTTTGGTTTTCCAGTTTGATATTGCGCCTTTTCCCCTCTCATCTCAGATAATATTTTTTGCGGGTCAATCCCCTGCTGAGCTTCTTTCATCCAATGTTTTATCTCCTTTTCCTCATCAATTATCTCATTTAGCGTTGTTTTATCCGATTCGCCTATTTCCCCCGTAATCCATGCATCCTTTATCCGACTCAGCTGCAGGTCTCTTTTGTCAAGAAGCGGTTTAAAGAGGCTGTGGTATTCAGGTGGGATTCCGGTAAGATCTTCGTGGTTTGGATGGGAGCCCGGTTCCTCCATTGCATAGATGGCTGCCATGATGTCCCCTGTGGCAGAAGGACCCCGTAATGATGGTGGGCCTTGGGTTGTCCCTTCTCGCTTTTGGGGCGGAGCCCTTATCGGTGCAGCTGGTGGAGGCATTTTATTAAAAATTATTCCAGTCAAAGATAGGAAAAGCAGAGTATAAATGTTACTCAAACTGGTAGGGTGTTAAGAGTTTGTAAGGCGTTTAGGTGAGATCAAGATTTGATTTCTTTTAGCCGTAATCTCAGCTCAGGATCCCGTAACACTTCAAGAACGTATTTTGGATTAGGCCCGGCCAATGCAATCTTTTCGATGACATCCAGCACTCTCTCAGGGGGTAGGCCGAATTCTTTGCATAAAGCCTCGACTTCCTCGACTTCTTCTTTGTGGGCTTCGAACAGTTGGTTTGGATTGATTCCTTTCATCTTTCTATGCGGCTTTTTTATGTATTCTTTGTTCAATTAAAGTATTTATGCCTATAACTTTTCCCAGAATATTTTCCCGATCCGGGGGAGTAATAGGAATAACAGTTGCTTTATTTGAACTTGCTGTCTCATCTATTGACTGAGTCTCATTTAGGTGGGTTACATCGATGACATTTTCTCTTTCTGCGTCCCTTAATTTACTTAATTCTTGTTGTTCTGCGCTAGCTTTGACTGAATCCCCTTCCTCGACATTTATTCTGAAGCTGTGTTCGTGCTTTTCTTTTAGGCTTCCCTTCGGATCAGATGGCTTATTTTCCTCTGCGTCAGCTTGAGTTGATGTACCACTAATAGATTGTTGTTCATTGTTTGAGGAAACGGTTTCATCCTTTCTTACAGGCGTAGTCACCTCATCAGCTAGCTCAGAAATCTTTAACTCGGTTCCTCCACTAGCTGTTTTATACTGCAAAAGGATTTCGATCAATCCTTGCTGGGATTGCTCTATTCCCATTTTGTCCCCACTCTTTGATGCCATTTTCCAATCATTGTATCGAGTCTTTGCCTTTTCTTTTAATACCTCAAGGGCGTCTTTGGGGGACTGTTTTTGGTCTTGGATTTCGGTTGTTTTTCCAGTTTGCACATCACTTGGTAAGGTTTCGTTCTGCCTTAAAGTATGTGCCCTTTGATCCGGTGACATGTTTCTTAGCATCGCTTCCTTTTCGCCAACTGAGAGGTTTCTGACTTTCTCAGAGTCTTCCATGGACCTTAAACCTTTCCGAGCAAATTCAGCTGTTTGTTCGGGTGTGAGTCTTTGAAGCTGTTCTGAACCATCCAGTAGTACCTTCCTCTGTTCTTCTGATAACCTGCTGATGTCTTGCTTTGTGGCCCTCACGTCCTCATTAGCTAAAACATCATGGGGATTGTCAAAAGTCTTGGTGTTCCCGCCTGTGATAGCGCTAGCCATCCGGGCCACGCCTCCTGCAACCTGGTCTTGGACTTTCAGCCCCGCCCAAGCGCTAAACAAGTCTCTTCCGAATCCAGGATTTCCTCTTCCCCGGATGAGTGTTCTCGCACCTCCTCCAAGGGGGATGCCTGCAAGTCTCCCCGCAAACTTTGCAGGGCGACCTGGACCCGCACTAACGACGATGTTTTCAGAAGTGTCAGGGTATATGTCGACTCGACCTAGATTTGACGCCGAAATCTGAGTTTGAGCTAATGCGCCTTCAACTTCAACCCTTATTGCTCGCATCTGGGATTGGAGTTCGGTCACCAGGTTATCCTGTCCCGACTCCTGGGCTGCTGCTAACTCAGCCCTCAAAGGTGCTATTCTTGGTTCAGCCAAATTGACACGAGCGGTTTCCTGCCTTATATTGGCTTGAATCCTTGCGATATCCTCGACTCTATCGACCCTCTCCAATTGTCGAACATCCTCTTGGGCTGCGAGTTCTCTGTC
>JBDREA010000095.1:0-17474 GCA_043820265.1 Candidatus Altarchaeota archaeon
GGGATGAGACAGAAAAGACCGAAAAAATCATCTATAAAACGGAAGACCAAATCAAAACAGAGGGCATGAACTTCAACCACCTCATGATACACAATGGAAGCGACACAGGCATCTATCTGGAATACGAGTCCACTGGTCCCAACCCTGATCAGGTAAGGCACAGGGGGTCAACTGAAACCGGTCCCTACTACCTTGCGGTCGCCTCAAGAAAGTTTATTAGAGACGGTCAGTCCCTGCACTCAACCCAGTACTTGACAGTCGGAGACCAAAAACGGACCGAGGCAAACATTGAGAAATACAGGGGGGTAAGCCTCTATCCGTTCCCAAATGGGATGATACCATTCATCCTCGTAAGCGAGCTATCTGGGCTGGGTTCGATGAACGATGCCTCATTTGACAAAGTGCTCAGATTCCACGAAAAACTTGCCCTGGCGGGATTTGAGGGATATATCGAAGCAGTCTCACTCAATGACACGCAAATCGACGTGGACCGGATGAATTCCCTTTTAAAAAGCGGGGCAGAAATAGCATTGCTTGGAACATGGGATCCATACGCCAACCCAGAAACCCAAGTCCAGGCGATAAGTGCGCTCAGGCAAAGCTCCCAGGACTTCTATAACCTTGATTTACGTGGAATTAGATCGTCCGCCGGCAGCTATTCACTTTCAACAATCAAAGCCCTACAAGAGCTAGGTCTATTATTTGACCTGAGCAGTTCAGTCGACCAAGGAGTTAGAGAGGGAATACGTCAGCCGGAATTCGCGTCATACAAGGCAAACCAGACCTTGACTGTAATGTTTCCAGTATCCCAGCCATTCGACAGGCTCCTATCCATCGGTTGGACAAAAGAAGACGTATTCGATGGATGGGTTACCGCTATCACAGACGCATCCGAAAGAGACGAGTATCTGATGTTCCAATGGGACAGCCTTAGGATGAGCGACGAAGCTTTTCGGGAAGACGTAGAAGAATTAATCAACTATTCCATTCAAAAAGGCCTATCCTCTGCGAGCCCGGAAAAAATAGCCTCACACATGCAATCTCTAACAAAAGTCCACTTTACCATGAAATCGGTTGAGGGAGCAACTCTAATAAACGTCACAAATGAAAATCCAATTTCAATCAAAGGCATCACCTTAAAGGTGGTTATGCCTACAATCGAAGAAAAATGCAACTACCGAGTAGTAAGGGGAACAGTCGAGAGGACAAAGAAAATGGGCTCAGACTGCATTGTCTATGTTTCGACTGCGCTTGAACCCGGCCAATCAAGAGAGTTGGTTGTTGAATCAAATATGACAAAAAAATTGTTTTTTGTGAACTTACCAGACAAACCACTCGAAGGCGTAGTTGACATCTCGGTGACCGATGAGGATGGACAAGCCGTGACAAACGCGGATATCTCAATCGACGGAAAAATATTTAGAACAAACGCGAAAGGAATTGTACAGGTAAACCTTGCCGAGGGAACTCACGTAATCGAGGTGAACAAACCGGGTTTTACCTCGCAAAAGGAGGCAATCGAAGTCGGCTGGAGCGTCAAACAACTTATCGAAACAGAAAAAATCAGAAGACCTGCCACAATAGTCTTAGCGTTTATTTTCTTTTTGGGAGCTTTCGCTTTTTTTATTCGAAGAAAGAGAACTCGAAAAAGAAGAGAACTTCCAGAAGTCAAGATAGGGGAAAAAATAAAGAAGTCTACAAAGGAAGAAACAGATTTTATGAAGACCCATCAGGAAGAAAAAGATTTTTGGAAGACCCCTCAGGAAGAAACGGAGAAAAGGACGGTAAGAGCAATCGATAAGAAAATTGAAAGAGCAGTTGAGGGTATCGGCAAAAACCTGCAGAGTGGACAAGATGCCATGAAAAGAAAAGATGTGTTAAAAGCCATCGAATCATTTCAGAAAGTCCTCCAAAAAGATCCAAGAAATATTTCCGCATACTCAAATCTCGGCATCATCTACTTCCAAAACAGGGATTTTGCACAAGCAATAGAATACTTTTCTGTCACAACAACTCTCGACGAAAAAAACCCAAAAAACTACTTCAACTTAGGATACAGCTACTACAGCCTTGGGGAAGTCGAAAAAGCAATCGCAAATTACCGGAAAGCTACCGAGATTGACCCCTACTATGCTCGGGCATACTTTGAGCTGGGAACTGCCTGGACTTTAAAACACGACCTGAAAGAAGCCGCATCAAACTTCAAAAAAGCCATCGAACTAGACCCAAAATACACCCGGATGAAACCTAAAAAAATATAAAAATGAGTTTGAAATCCAAAACAGTCAGCGGCTTATTCTGGGTGGCGTTAAGCTCCACACTGGTGAGAGTAGCTAGAGTAGGCACGTCCATTGTCCTTGCCTGGATTCTTGTACCTGAGGATTTCGGCCTAATCGCCATCGGGTTATTGGCGACAGATATGCTGATCCTATTTCGGGACATGGGTTTCGGTCAAGCCCTCATCCACAGGAAGAAAGACATCAAAGAGGCAGCAAACACCACATTCATGATGTTACTAATAAACGGAATAGTTTTCACATTATTAGCCTGGTTCCTCTCACCTGCGATAGCGGACTTTTTCAATGAGCCCAGGGCAACAGCAGTAATCCAGTTACTCTCTATAACCATCTTCACAACAGCTATTGGGACAGTCCCCTACAGCCTATTAGACAAAGAACTCTCCTTCAAAAAGAAATTCATCCCGGAAGTAGTTCCCATAGTCGCCTATGCCTTGATCGCTGTAGTGTTAGCATGGATTGGATGGGGTTACTGGAGCATGGTGGCAGGAAAAATCATTTCTGCATTCATCTGGCTTGGCATAACATACTATGTATCCCCATTTAGACCGGACTTCTCCTTTAACTTCAAAATAGCCAAAGAACTCTTCTCCTATGGAAAGCACATTCTAGGGGCATTCTTGCTCCTCCTTCTAGCTACCAAACTGGATGTGGCCTTCATTGGAAAATTCCTTGGCACCACAGCGCTTGGCTACTACACCTTAGCCTATTTCATAGCCAATCTCCCGGCCCTAAACATCTCTCAAGTCGTTAATAGAGTCATGTTTCCCGCCTACAGCAAAATAGCAGACTTAAAGGGAAAGCTATCGGATGCATATCTATTGACCGTAAAATATGTCGCTTTAATATCTATTCCAATATCAGTTGCCATATTCATATTAGCCCCTGAGGTGGTTCATAGTGTGCTGGGTGAAAAATGGATTCCTGCAACCTCCGCTCTCAGAGTTCTTGCCGTCTTCGGATTGTTCAGGGCAGTTTCATCTTCTATGGGTGAATTGTTTAAAGCCATGGGGAGGCCAGAGATCCTGGAAAAGCTCATATTGTTCCAAGTTGTGTTCTTTTTACTAATAATCTATCCGATAAGCCAGGTATTCGAGGATGGGATTACAGGGGTGGGGTGGGCTGTGACAATCCCGATTTTTTTTGTCACAGCAATAGGATTTAAAATAAGCACATCAATGCTTGATATAACATTCTCCCAACTAGCCCAAACATTTTCCACTTCGATATTGGCTGCAGCTTTCATGAGCGCTTGTATTCTAACTGTTAAATATACGGTCTTTCCCGCACCGACAATTATTGGATTCATGATAGAGGTGTTTGTGGGGAGCTTAGCTTACGTTCTAGCACTCCTAATCATAGAAAGACCACTCATCGGAGAAATAAGAGGAATAATCGGCAAATAAAGGGTCAAATAAAAGTCTACTTGACCTTCTTTACCGCGGCAACCAAAAGTTTCACAGCATTGTCTACGTCTTTTTTATTGAAGACCCCAATCGGACAGTGAAGGTATCTAGTCGGTATGGAAACGACTCCAGTTGGAATACCCTCCCGGGATAGAGAGATCACTGCGCCGTCGGTCATACCTCCCTCGATTACGTCTATCTGGTAGGGGATCTTGTTCTTTTTTGCTGTGTTTATAAGCAAATCCTTGATTTTGGGATGGCTAATCAAGCCTCTGCCGCTTGCCTCGGTTATGGTTATCGCAGGACCTCCTTCAAGTTTCAGGTTTGACTCCTGTTCCTTGATCCCAGGCGTTCCACCCGCCACAGTGGTATCGATAGCAATCGCGTAATCCGGATCCAACTTGAAAGCAGACACTCTCGCACCCTTTAATCCGACCTCCTCCTGCACCGTTCCCACGGCATAGACCTCGCATCCAAGTTTTTTGGGAAGCTTCTCCATAACCTTTAACAAAACATAGCATCCCAACCGATTGTCCAATGCTTTCCCGAAGAAATTATTTGAGAAAAGCTCCCCAAAGCAGGGCGCAAAACCTATCGGGTCTCCGATTTCCACGATTTTTTTCGCTTGCTTATCCGATTTTGCCCCGATATCGACGAACATTTCACTGTGCTTTGTAAGTTTTTTCCTTTCTTCAGGCTTTTTTAGATGAATGGGTTTCGCGCCAATTATCCCAGTCACGTCTCCTTTCTGAGTCTTTACAACGACTTTCTGCCCCAAAATTATGCTGTCGTCTATCCCACCTATCTTGACAAAGTGGATGAATCCCTCCTTATTGATGTATTTTACCATCAAGCCTATCTCGTCGATATGAGCTGCAAGCATAACCTTATTTTTTCCCTCCCCCTTCTTTGCTATGACGTCGCCGAAGTCGTCGATCTCCGCTTGCTCGCAGCTCTTTTTCAGTTCGTCAAACATTATCTTTGATACATCTCTTTCAAATCCGCTAACAGCATGCGCCCGACATAATCTTTCAAGTAGGTCCATTTTTTAAGTCCTGTATGATTATAGTCGAGAGCATAATTTCCTGGAATGACTTACGGCAATTATGCTCTCGAATATGTTGGAGGACATAACAATTAGTCCTAATACATTATGTCCTCCACTATTATTATCCAAGTTAAGATAAAAATCGTTCGCTTAAACCGGCACGCCCCAGACCCGACCCACCTAACGAATCAGTATCCTTTTTATACTATAACATTTATATATCCTGTTACGTTTTTGTTGTAGGTGTTCACTTTGGAATTGGGTGTCGTCGAATCTGCAATCGGTGCAGAACTTGTTATCAAAAGCGCAGAAGACTATCATAAAAAAATCTTTAAAGGCAGAAACCCCCTCGATGCAACTGATAAAGACATAAACCAAAAAATCCTTGGAACAAACGTATCATTTAAAAAACATCACCACTCAAAAGGAAAAATCATAGATGTTATCGGGCAGGTGAAAGACCCCTATCTCATTGTCAAGTTAATAGAAAATACAAAGAAAAAGGCAGTAAACACAGCATCCCTCATCGGAGACATTGTTGTCGCCATATGAGGCATCGAGGTGAATTATTATGGTAGCAAAAAAATCCGCTAAAACCAAGGAAAAAAAGGCAGTCAAGAAAAAAACTATGCTAAAGAAAACATCTTCAAAGAAGAAATCCCCGACAAAAAAGCTCCCTTCCAAGAAAAAAACCTTCCTAAAAAAACTATCTGCCAAAAAGAAATCACCAGGTAAAAAGACTGCATCCAAGAAAAAATCTCTTTCAAAGAAATCCCAAACCAAGAAGAAACCGTCTAGTCGGAAGTCTTCTCAAAAAAAGAAATCCATTTCAAAGAAGTCCGCGCCAAAGAAGATGCAAATCAAAAGAAAGCCATCAACCAAGAAGGAAAAAAATATGAAAAAGACAACAACCAAAAAAAAGCCTCGCGCAAAAAAGGCAACAGAAAAGAAAAAAACAGAAATGAAAAAACCATCAAAAAAACCTCTACAATCAACTTCGCCCGTGTTCATGAAAGCAACCAAACTTACGCTTACACCTTCAAATCCAGAACCCGAACAACCCAAACCACTAATCGATCAAAACACAATAAATCCCACAACTCCCCCCGCAAGAAAACCCAAGGAACCGGAAAAACCCCTAGAATGCCCGGGATGTAAGGGAAAGAACCTCATCACAGACTACAAACATGGAGAACTGATCTGCAAAGACTGCGGACTCGTAATCGAAGAAAGCCTCTTTGACATGGGTCCTGAGTGGAGGGCTTTCGACGAAGTACAGAAATCAAAGAGGGCGAGGACAGGGGGGCCTGTAAAATTCGCCAAACTAAACAAAGGCCTCACAACCGAGATAGACAGATACGACCGAGACATCAGAGGGGGGGCAATACAGCCTGAGCGGAAAGCCCAGCTATACCGGCTGAGAAAATGGCAGAGACGCAGCCGAATGAGCGATTCAGTCCAAAGAAACCTAAGCATAGCCCTACCAGAACTCGACCGTATGTGCGCCTTCCTAAACATACCAAACAACATCAAAGAGGAATGTGCGATGTGGTATCGTAAAGCCGTCAACAAAGGTTTAGTCCGGGGCAGAAGCATCGAATCAGTAGTCGCAGCAATAATATATCTGATAAGTCGAAAGCACCAGCTTCCAAAAACACTCGAAGAACTAGAGGAAGCTTCTGGAGTCAAAAAGAAAGACATAGGAAGAAGCTACAGGTTCGCCTGCAGAAGGTTAGGCCTTAGGATGCCTGTCGCAACACCAATGGACTATGTCCCACGATTCGCATCAGAGCTTGCGCTATCAGGGGAGACTGAAGCGCTCGCAATCGACATCCTTGAGCGAGCAAGAAAGAAGGGAGTGACATCCGGGCGCGGACCCACCGGAGTCGCAGCCGCAGCAATCTATCTTGCCGCAAAACTCACAAACGACCGCCAAACCCAGAAAGGAATCGCAGGACGGTTGGCCGGGGTCACGGAAGTTACGATTAGAAACAGATACGAAGAGATAGCACGCGAACTCAACATCGAGATCTAGTAGGTGAACATTAACGTGGATTCCGACATACTTCTACTTCTGGAACTTTCCACTTTAATGAACTCGTCTGATGCGACATTACACATCGGCACAGGAGAGCTCGGCGAAAAAATGGGTCTATCCCAGCAAAGCGCATCCAGGCTACTAAACGGACTAGAAGACAAGGGATATATCATAAAAAATAGGAAAGGCAGCGGGCAGGAGATAAGGCTCACAATCAAGGGAAAGAAGAGACTGATAAGCTTAAACAAATCACTTAGCAACTTCCTGTCAAAAAAGGGACCGCTAAAAAAATTTGAAGGCGTCCTCGTTTCAGGCTTAGGTGAGGGGGCATACTACGTAAATGAATACTCCCACCTACTCGAAGAAAAACTAGGATACACACCTTATCCGGGGACCCTGAATGTGAGCTTAGAAGAAGAACCGGAAAACCTCGAGTCATTTGTATCTGAGGCAATTCCTCCATTTGAAAAACACCACAGAACATTCGGGGAGCTAAAGATCATCCCAGTAAATATCAAAGTCAAAGAAGACCAGGCAAGCTGTCACTGGATAATCCCTGAGCGCACCCACCACCACCCAAACGAAGCCGAGATAATACACGAAAAAAACCTCAGAAAAAAACTGAAACTAAAAGAAGGAGACAAAATCGAGATAATCCTTAGTGAATGATACTAACCCTTTTTCCTCTTTTTTATCCCTGCAACCTCCTTGGGTGTCAGACTATTGTTCGTCTTTATGGTAAAGGCATAGAAAAATAATCTTATCTTCTTTTTTCAGGTACTGGTAGGATAGCCTGTAGGGGGGGATGCGTACTTCGCGTGTGTCTTTTCTGGTGTAGCGCATGGGTTTTCCGGTTTCTGGGTTGGAGATGATTTTTTTAATTTGTTTTTTGAGTTTTTCTTTGAAGGCTCTGTCTTTATTTTTTTTTATGACTCGTTCGAACTTCGGTTCATAGGCGACTTTCACCATTTTTCGAGTTCGGCCAGGAATTCCTCGCCGTCCCTCTCCTCGAATTCGCCCTTCCTGTATCGCTTGAGGGCCTCTAACGTTTTTTTCGCGAACTTCAAGTCTTCGCTGAAATTTTGATCGAGTTCGTCAACAGGCTTGATGATAAATTGGTGCCCGCTCTTGATGATTGCGAACCTGTCTCCCACGGAGAATTCTTTTCTCATCTCTTGGGGGATAATTATCTGCCCCTTCGAGCTAAGCTTCGTCACGTTGACACTAACCATAATGGATCACATCAGTAAGATTAGTCTTACTTGAATAAAACATTGACGTCGGGATTTATAAACAGAAAGGATTAAATCCCATTCTTCCTCTTTCTAATCCCCGCGACCTCTTGGGGAAGACCCCACAACTTTATGAATCCTTCAGCTGCTTTGTGGTCGAAGGTGTCGTCTTTGTCGTAGGTTGTTAGTCCGTAGTCGTAGAGGCTATAAGGGGATTTTCGCCCGACTACTTGGACGTGGCCTTTGTAGAGCTTCAGTCGCACAGAACCTGTCACATAGGTTTGGCTCGATTCGATGAATGCGTTCAGGTCTTCCATCAAGGGCTCATACCATTGGCCGAAATACGCGAGCTGCGCCCACTTGGAATCCAATTGTTCCTTGAATAAGAATTGCTCCCGAGTCAAGGTAAGGCGTTCAAGCTCTTTGTGGGCCTCCAAAATAACGGTGGCAGCAGGGCACTCATAGGTCTCACGGCTCTTAATGCCAACCAAGCGATCCTCTATCATGTCGATTCGTCCGACTCCGTGTTTCGCCGCAATATCGTTTAGTTCTTCGATAAGCTCAACTCCCTCTTTATTTTTCCCGTTTAAGCCGACAGGGACTCCTTTCTCAAATGCTAAATCCACATACTGAGGTTTATCTGGAGCATCCTCAGGTGCGGTGGTAAGCCAAAAAGGCTCACTTAGGGGTTCAGCGGCGGGATCCTCCAGGGGACCGGCTTCCGCGCTCTTACCCCAGAGGTTGACGTCATAGCTATAAGGATTTTTAACTGTGACAGGAATCGGTATATCGTGTTTTTCCGCATACTTTATCTCGTCTTCGCGGCTCATCGGCCACTCGCGTATGGGGGTTATAATCTTCAAGTCAGGATTCAACGCCCGGATCGAAGCCTCAAAGCGCACCTGATCGTTGCCTTTCCCGGTGGAGCCGTGGGCTACCGCGTCAGCTTTCTCATCCTTAGCTATTTCAACCAGTTTTTTTGCTATAAGCGGCCGGCCAATCGCAGTTGAAAGAGGGTATTTCCCCTCATACAGGGCGTTCGCCTTGATTGCGGGAAACACGTATTCGTATACGAACTCTTTTCTTGCATCAAGGCTGTAGGTTTTTACTGCACCCAGTTTCTTCGCTTTAATCTCGATTTTAGCCAGATCCTCCCCTTTCTGGCCCAACTCCATCGTCAAGGTGACAACATCCGCCTTATACTCGTCTTGTAGCCACTTGATAATAACCGAAGTATCCAAGCCACCAGAGTAAGCCAAAACGATTTTCATCCTAAGAAAAAGAGTATTTCATTTTCTACCTTTAAATGTCTTTGAAAACGATATACTTTATAATTGATTCACATTTTTATTTAAAGGATACCATACAATACAAACCGTTAGGAATAATTATAACTATATGATGGATAAGTCAGTCATAATCCGTTGGATTGCTATTTTGACACTCGTAGCTCTAGTTTTAGTCCCCACAGCCTCAGCGCAAAGTAAACGGGTCTTATTCTATCAGATCGGGACTGTGGGGGGCATGACAATCGAGGGCGAATACTCCGATTACGCAGAAGAGCTCAGGAACCGCGGATACACTGTAGCATCTCTAACAAAAGGCAAACTTGACAAAAACACATTGGAAGGATATGACATATTGATAGTACAAAACATCCAAAAGAGCCTAGACAGCGAAGAGATTTCAGCAATTCTAACATTCGTCTTAAACGAAGGAAAAGGCGTATATATCAATGGGGTATCCTCAAAATCAAACCAGCTAACCCTACCCTTCGGAGTGGCAGTCGACGAAGGCAAGCTCATCGATACAACAGATCCCCTCCCCCAAGAAAAGAAGAACAGCTATTTCGTGATAAACAGATTCGACGACGACGACACGACAAAGACCTTAAGGCAGGGAGTTCAAAAGCTCGGATTCTATGAAGGAAACGGACTAAAGATATCTGGCGAAGGAAAGTGCATAGCTATGGGAGACGAAGATACCTACTCGGACACGGGATCGTTTCGGGTGGGAGATGCCCCATGCATCGCTACAGCAACAAGGGTTGGTAAAGGCTTGATTTTCATAACAGCAGATGTAGACATGTTAAGCAACAAATACATGGCCGACTTCAGCAACAAAAACTTCGGCTTAAACATCATGGAGTGGCTTCAGATACGTATAAACGAGTCCATCGAGATATCAGATCTACCAATCATACTTGCCGAATGCAAGCTGCAGATGACAAGGCTAGGGCAAGAAACCAGCAAACTCGAACAAGAAAAAGGAAGCCTATTGACGAACGTCAACTCCCTCACTTCAAGAGTCAGCGAATTACAGACCGACTATGACGAATGTCAGGGGGGAAAACTTGGACCTTTCACTCCCACTAACTGGGCGATCATTATTGCTGCAGTCTTGATTCTTCTTGCAGCGATAATCTATACCAGACGAAAAGCCGCACTCGCGAAGGGCCAAGGCGGAGAAGCCGAAGAACTGGAAGGAGACCTGGGATACGAATTCGAAAAAGAAGGTGAAGGTGGCGGGGGGGAATCTGAAGACCTCAACTTCGGAGACGTCCTAGACACCGACATACTCGAAGAATAACTATCTTTTTTTGGTTGGAAAGTTTAATGCTCGTTATCTTCTAGATATTTTCGTTTCCCTTTTCTGCGAACCTATTTTTCCAAGAATCTGTTTGAACTGCTCGTCGGTTATCTTTTTGGGAAGCTGACCTGCCTGAGCCAACTGAATCAGCAACATCTCGATTTGTCTTGCGTAACTTGCCTTTGCAGCCCGAATATTTGCCAGACGCTCCCTAGCTTCCGGAGTCAGGATCTGAGAGATAATATGTTTTATCTGATCCTCCATCTCCTGTTCTTGCGCCATCTGCTCCTGAACCTGATGTTGGGCGCCGTACTGTTGGGAAGCCATCAACTCGGCCATCCTCTTTTTTCTGAGGTTTTCTAGATCAGTCATTCCCAATCTGAGAAGCTATTTTATCCAGATACGATTGGCCTTTGGGAGTAACCAATCTGCCCTGGAATCCGGTTGATCTTTCAGCTAAACCTTTTTGTTTCACGACCTTGGAGGTTAAACCCGCTTCATCGAGTTGCTGGAGTATGGCTCTGATAATTTTTCCCCCAGCCCTTTGGAATTTCTCAGGTTTCACTCCCCGGTTCTTCTTTCCCCCATAGACTACCCTGAGTTTTTGAACCCCTACGGGGCCTTGAAAGTAGACTTTGCGCAAAACCGAAGCTGCCCTCATCCACCACCAGCTGTCAAAATCCGGTTGCCGTTCCTTGTGACAGCCTGTTTTCACGTTTGAAGCCCAGTCCGGGCGCTTCAATTTAACGTTTTCTTTTAGGTCGATTGCCAATGCATCAATGAGTTTTTTCGGGTTAACATCCGCTACATTCGTCATTTTTTCCTCTAATCTATTAGTTCCTCTTGACTGAAAAAAACCGGGGCCTCATTACTTATCGCCTCACTTGAATCCGAAGCATGAATCAGGTTCTCCATTTTATCCGAGTCCACTTCTTCTTTGATTCCGAAATCCCCTCTTATTGTTCCTGATGCTGCTTGGATGGGATTAGTCGCGCCTACAATCTCTCGGACTTGAGATATCGCCTCATCTATACTTGGGGAATTTAGCTCAAGCATTGCAGCTACCACGGGACCAGACGTCACATACTCCAGCAACCCGGGAAAAAAATCTTTCTCCCTGTGCACGGCGTACATCTCTTTTGCCTGGTCCATCGTTAACTTCATCATCTTAAGCGAGGAAATACTGATTTTTGCTTTTTCGAATTTTGAGAGGATGGCACCTATCAGGTTTCGGCGTACTCCATCAGGTTTTATCACTACCAGAGTCTTCATCTTTTTTCTGTTTTTTGCCGGTTTTTTTCACCTTTGCGGTTTTAGCTTTATCCTCTTTTTTTGGTTTTTCAGCCTTGGTTTTTTTCTTCTCTGCCTTCTTTTCAACTGGTTTATCCTCTTTCTTTTCGGATTTTTTAGGTTTTTCCTTTTTAGGCTTTACCTTCGGCGGATTTTGTGGAGGAGTCTTTCCTTTTTCATATTTTTTAGTCCAATTGAGCTTTCTCGGGTCTCGCCCTAGCTTTAAGAGGTTTTTTTCGCATTTTGAAGAGCAAAAATACAGGGCTTTCCCCTTCTTATTTACGAAAATCTTCTCTTGTCCGGAGCTTATTTCAAACCCACAAAAGCTGCAATCCATTTTTTAAATCCGGTTTTTAGTTTAAAGGTTTGGCTTCGCGCTCGTCTTCGCGCAAGTCTAGTATGTCTCCCTGCTGGGCGGGGCTCTTAACGTTTCTTCTTATCACGCGGCCCTTGTTTCTGCCGTCCATGATCTTACACATCACCTGGATGACTTCCCCGTATATGCCGGTCCTTCCTATTATCTTAACTATTTCTGCGTCGACCATCTTTACTTTCTCAAATCTTTAGCCTTGGAGGCAACTTCTACCACTAGGCCCTTCGCCTTGCCTTCCTCGATGATGCATCCGGCGGCGGTTGGGACGTTGATGCCAAGCGATTCGCCTATCTCGGCTTTTGTCACATAAACGTAGGCGATGTCTTTTTCCTCGCAGAGCATCGGAAGATGCATGACAATCTCTGGGGGGTCGACGTCGCTTCCTATCAAAACCAGTTTAGCGAGTCCTCGCTCAACGGCCTTTGTGACCTCGTTCGTTCCTTTCCTGATCTTTCCTGTGTCGTGGGCGGACTCAACCGCCTCCAAAGCCTTATCAGCCAACTCCTTAGGAGTCTCAAATTTAACGTAACTCATATTTTTACCTCCTTCATAAGTCATCGGTAGAGAAACAATCTACACGTAAAAGAGAATATTATAGCGAATTGCATAAATAAATGAACATTTGGAATTATGCAATTCGATATATTCGATTGCATAAGTAATCCTTATAAAGTTAAAAAACTTATGCAATCGACTATAACATCGAAATAATCCTTAATAAATGGCGTTCTTCTCAGACTATGCAGAAAAACAATGCTCTTGGGTCAGGGTGAACACAAACCTTTTTAAATCTTTAATGATAAATAAAGTTTATTCTTCCGGCAAAGGGGGTTAAGAATAACGAATTGGGTGGTTGGAATCATGAAAAAAATAATTGGGTTATTTTTTTGTATTCTACTGATGTCTTCTTTTGCGTCGAGCGAATTCCAATGCTCAGATTATCCAGATGAGGGGATAATTATCCTGCTCGATCAAATTGAGAATAACATTACATATAGTAAATATCAAAAATCTTCTGATCTGCCAGATGGTTGGGAAATAATTTCTCAATCGGAGATTTCTGATGAGGAGTTCAAGGATTACTTATTAGATAGCAGCATCCTCAGCTCAGCTGATTATAAAAAGGGAGAATTTTTAGGGGCCCATAGGCAAACTATAAGATCGGATACAGGGGAAAAATTCTATGTTCGAGTGGAAACCTTTTCAGATTATAATGCCATGAGAAAAATATATAATCAATTGTATGATGTTTATGACAGAGCGAGGAATATTCAAAAGTTTGAAGGATTAGGTGATCAGGGGATATCAGGATTCGTGGCGCAATGGGCCGGCGATAAAGACCAACAAGCAATATTCTATCGGGGAAGTTTATTATACAACATATTTACTGAAGAACATCCAAACGCAAGATCAGAGTTAATAACTCTAGCTAAAAGTTATTCCAGTACCCGAAAATCCCTAAATTATATCCAGAATTTCAATTGGAGGGTTATGATTTGTGAATCACAGACTCCGTTATGCACGCAAAGGATCGGTTTTAATCCTTCTGCTGAAACCTATGAGCTGTTGAAATGTTCGACTACAGAAAATGGACGAAAGATAAAGTGTCCTGATGAAAGAATAGACAAATTTTTAAATTTTATTGAAATACCATTTGCATCCTGTGAAAAAGGGAATATACTCGAATACGAAATTGAAAAATATACGGAGTTTCCCATTCCTAACAGATTCTGGTCGGTAGATGATTTTTATTTTCGAAGAATATATCCTGCTGAAAAACTCAAGTTAGTTCTAAATCTGCCTAAGGATATGGATATACTCGATTATTCGACCGGTAGCATTGAACCTATAACTTATGAAAGAGGTGACGACAAGACTTACATGTGGGAAAAGACAGGGTCCGAACCCTACGAATATGAGTCTTTTATGCCTTCTCGGCGCGAGCTCCTTCTCAGAACAAGTTATACTTCTTTGAAATCATGGCAGGAAGTTGAAGAATGGGTGGAAGGACTATTTGAAGGCGCCATTGATCAGGTTGCGAGTGTCTCTAAAGTTAAGGAAATTGTCGGTTCATCCGATTCTGATGAAGAGAAAATCAGAAAAATATTTGAGTGGGTGAGAGACAACATCCGATACGAGGATGCCGAGATTGGATTCAATACTGGTTACCGCCCCCATGATGCGAAAAAGGTCTTGGATTATAAGTTCGGAGACTGCAAAGACCAATCCATATTACTTACTTCGATGCTTAGGGCGGCGGGAATAAAAGCATATCCTGTGCTTGTGGGAAGAGATCCTTTGAATAAGAACGTTCCAAGCCCATTTGAGTTCTACCACGCGATAGTAGCGGTTCCAAAAGGGGGGAATGAGTACCTGTGGCTTGATTCGACTTGTAGTTCATGCCCGGTAGGATATATTCCTCCAAGCGATCAAGGATCGGATGTATTAATATTACTCGATGAAAAGGATGGCTTCACAAAGACGCCTGAAATGGAAAGCGACAAAAACAGGATATCTGAAACAAACTACTTTGTCAAAGTAAAAGACAACGGAAGTGCCGAGATAGAAATCGACTTTTCCAGAATGGGGTATGAAGCGGCTTATCTAAATCATGAATTTGAAGAAGACTCAAGCAAAGACGACTTGAAAGACGAGTTCGGAAGCGAGATAAATGTAATCTGCAATGATTATGAAATTTCAAATTACGATATAGGGGAATCTGAAAACAAAGAAACTTTCCAGGTGAAAATCAGAGTTGACTGCAAAGATTTTGCAACCAAATCAGACGATAAGTTAGCATTCAAGATAAAACAGTACGGATTCTTCTCGAGTGTGATAGATGATGATGAAAGAGAGTTTCCAATAGAAATAGATTACAATGAGAGATACGACACAACTACTCAAATAACAATTCCTGAGGACTACAAGGTTGGTTTACTCCCCGACCCGGTGGCCAAAAGTGAGGATTTCGCGAGCTATGAGTTCACTCCAACTCAGGCAGATGGAAAAATATCATTTTCCACAAAAATAACAATCAACCAAATAACGGTTCCTCCAGAGAAATTCCCCCAGTTTAAAAAGTTTTTCACAGAGATGAACGGGATAGAGAATATTGTGGTTTTGCAACCCAAATCTTCAACAGAAGAAATAAAAGCCGAAGACGTAAAAATTGGCGAATCCTCTTCAGTACCCGCTGAGATTACTTCTTCAATCGATACAAACGAACCTGTGAAAGGGGAACAGGGAGGCAATAATGGTCTGTTGATTATTATTGGCGCAGTAGTAGTTTTCGTACTAATTGTGGGTGCGTTTTTATTGGGTAAGAAACATTAAAGGAGAACAGCTAAACCTCTGCTTTTTCCAGCTCCGAGTATAGACAATTGCTCGGAATGTCTTTTTTTTGCAATTGCATATAGGGGATTTTGATTAGGTTAATCGAAATCCTAAATAGGACTTTGAAAACAATAGGTGGGGATTTTTCAAATGCCATTTAAAGAGATTTTTCAAAGTCCTCTATATTGAGTTGGAGAGAAATTAGACTTGTGCTTTCTCCAACTCACTATATTTTGGCATTTCTGAGAGTTTGCTTTGGATTATGTCTCTGGCGGAGACGACTCCGACTGCTTTGCCTTCCTCTTCGACTACGACTCGGCGGATCTTCAGGGTGCTCATCAGGTATATGACGTCATCGACTGTATAGTCTGCTGTGACTGTGATGAGAGGTAAGGTCATTATTTCTTCCGCCTTGGTTTTTTCCGGGTCCAAGCCTTTCGCAACGACCTTTTTCAGGAGGTCTCGTTCGGTGATGACACCCATTATCACGCCTGCGGATTCGACTAGTATACCTCCGATGTCCCGGGCTGCCATGTGTTCAGCAGCTTGTCGAACTGATATTTGGCCGTCGATTTTTTCTATGTCGCGGCTCATGATTTCTGTGATCTTCATTTTTCTTTTGTATTGATTATCAAGCTAGAGAATAAAAAACATGAATAATTCTTTCAAATAAATTTTAAGAGCCCTTTTTTCTTCGGGAGGGGGTGTGCTTCTATGTCTAGTTGATGCTTTATCTCTTCAGCCAAAAATTTGTCGTGTCCATGGTGCGTGTAGACGATTTCAGGATTGCATCCCATGATGAAGCGGATGAGGGATGGATAGTCGCAGTGATCGCTTATCGGGAAAGCTGATTCAACTCCCATTTTGTATTTATAGCCAGGATTAGTTGCCCAACCTGTGAAAATCGCTCGATGATGATCTTCTTTGCCTTTTAAGATAGGCGAGTCTTTTCTTACGACTGGGGTTACAACAATCGGGGCCTTTTCTTCTTTTAGCAGAGTCTCTTTCTTGCCTTTAAAACTATGTCCATGATTTTTCAGGACTTCGTTGACTTTGCCGATCTTTTCATCAACCAAATATTCAAATCCAGATTCGTCCAAAAAATTGCATATCTGCTGGGCTTTTCCCAGGGGATAACCCATTAAAACCACTTTTTCATCTTTTCCTATCAATTCCTCTATCCAGTCCTTGGCCCTGCCCCAAACGGTTTTTTGGTCGGGGAAAACGTAGTCGGGAAATCCGTACGTTGATTCGACTACCAATATGTCGGTTTCTACTGCTTGGGCACCCTGCGAAAAGAAGCTTTTTTTGGTGTTGAAGTCACCTGTTACGAGCACCCGGGATTTACCTTCGATCAAAAACATGGATGAGCCTGGAATGTGTCCTCCGTCAAGTAGTGTTACCTTAGTATCTTGGTTCACAGGAAGATCCCACTCTCTTCTGTGTTTTACCAAATCTGCTGTTAAAGGGGTTGTAATTACCGCTTCTCCTTGGTATTTTTTTGGAATATGATCGAAGTGTGCATGCGTTATCAAGTTGACGCGGTCTTTTGAAAACCTTGTCCCATCCACTAAGAAATCATCTCCGATTGCTACTCCCCCAAAATCCTTCATCACATTGTTTATATGGGGGTTTACTGTTTTTTGGTCTATCTTCTTTGGATTGGATGGGTTAGGGTCCCTGCTATTATTTGTAATACTACCTCTATGTTCAGATTCCAAAAAGACACCTCACGCGAGTCATTACGATTTAGGATTTATAAGATAATTCATAGTGGGGAATTTTTATTGTCTAAACTTTAATCACATTATACTATGGATCGGTTCTTCGCCTTACTGAATGTCTTATTATATGTTATGCTCGTATTC
>JBDREA010000096.1:0-19174 GCA_043820265.1 Candidatus Altarchaeota archaeon
GCTGATGACGTTTTCTACTTAAAGGTTAACGATACAAACAGGGTCGACTACGAATCTGAAGGGATGGGTCCGTTTAAACCTTTCGAAAGCAAAAAACGAGATAGGACGATGCCATACTACGAAGTGCCGGCAGATGTTCTGGAATCCCCTCCAGAACTTGAAGATTGGGCGAGAAAAGCGTATTCAGTCGCGGTATCTACGAAAAAGAGATAATCACTTCATCCTTTCCAATATCATCAACGCAATCTCTTCGGCTTTTTCGGGGTTGACTCCGTCGATGTGGGCGTTGAGCATCGAGCGGCCTGTGACCGTGGAAACATAAAGGTCTCTTAATCCAAAGTATCGGTCGAGGATGTCTTGGTCTACGAACACGTCCTGAATCTTTGCGAACGGGACCACGATTTCCCTTGAACCGAATACGCCCTTCTTTATCACGAGGACATCCTGGTTCAAGTCGTAGAAGTATCTCTTGTAGTATTCTTTTTCGTAGAGGAATTTGAAAACGACAACTACGAATAAAAGTCCTAGGATGGAAATGAATCCAAGGATCGGAAGAATTTTCCCGATCACCAAAATCAGCGTAACCATAGATATAACCAACGCAACAATCACCCACCATAACGTCTTCTTCAGGGGTTTGATCGTCTCGAGGGGGAATCTTTTCACCAGAGGATTTTCTCCTGCTATCCCCGAAAGGGAGAGCTTCATCTTGGCTGCGATTTCGTCACGTAGTTTTACGGCGTTCCAATCGTCTAGGTAGGGGATCGATTCAGAAAGCATTGACATAGACTGAACCTGCGCCCCGCTTCCTCTCTGCCCCTGGATTGCTTCTTTTGATCCGGTTTCGAGTTTCAGGGATGCGAGTTTCACAAAGCTCTGCGGAAAGGTTATGTGTACGACGAGATCCTGTATTTTGTTGAAGTTAATCTGTTTTTTGGTCTTATTGAATAACCCAAAGTAAACTGCAATAGAGCGGTTGCTGATGCTGTACTTGAATGTGAGTGCGTTTATGATGACTCTGGTTGATGAAAGTATGATGGGGGCAAAAAACAGGATTATTGCCAGTATTATTCCCCCGAAAAACGAAGAATTGATTGTCAATCCAAAAATTACCGATAAGGAGGCTACTACAACCGCAAGAAGGCCAGTGTTGATGAGGTGATGTACAATGAAGTCCTTGATGAAGTGGTTAGGATAGGGACTTACAATGATTTCGCCAATTGGTTCTTCGACTTCGGCTAGCTCCTTTCTTACCGCGGTTTCAGTTACCTCCCGAGATGCTGCTTTCGGGGGTTTTTCCTCTGAGGCTTTATGGCTTTGTTTTAGGATTTTTTCTCGTACTTCATTTGCTGTTTCCTGGGGGAGGAATTTAAGGATTGAACCAGACGCAGACATAGCCGTCATCGTTTTGACGTTCAATGTTGTTACCCCAAGTATTATCTGAGGGATTCCTCTGTTTTCTTCGACATCTTGAATGTTTCGATACAATAGAATACTTTCTCTGGGAGTAATGAAGCCCGTTCTTACATAGACTCCGTCCTCTCGTAGCTCGTATCTAATGACTGAAAATTCCAAATAGTTCCAGATCAACAATAGTGGCAGTAAGATAAAGAATAAAGGATGTATGAAAAGTGATATGAAAATTAATGCAAAAAAAGATTGTACCCCCATCACGACCAATCCTCTCTTATTGGGTAGATATTCGATTCCGGGAACTTCCTCCTTGGCTTTATGCATCGTCTCCCCCATGAGGAGCGACCTCATGGTTCGTGCGTTCTCTTCTGATACTCCGTCTATGTGGGCTTCAAAGGCCGACGTCTGAGTCGCGCTTGAGATGTGGAGGTCCCACAAACGAAAGAGCCTGTCGAAGAGGTCCTGGTCCAAGTAGATGTCTTGAATCTTATTTAAGGGAACGCTGGTCTCCTTGGAGCCGATGACGCCTTTTCTGATGATAATGCGTTCGCTGGTGAGGTCGTAGAAATACTTCCTGAAGTACTCACGTTGATAAATGTATATGACCGCAATTGAGAGAATAGATAGAGTCGAAAGGGCGGCAAATGAGTATCCTAAATAGCCTTTTGATATGATGGCTAGTGCGAGAGCTATGACGAACAAGATAAATGGACCTACCCCCCACATTGCTGTTTTCTTTAAAATTTTTCCCCTCTCCAGAGGATATCTTTCAATTAATGTTTCAGTCGACAACTTCCTTCACTTCCTTTACTTTAGAAAAGATTTCAGTTTTTAGGTTTTCGGCGTTTTCTTTGTTCAAACCGAAGATCATATCCGAGCCGCGGGGATCGTAGGTTGCACTAAAGATCTGAACAGACCATAAACCAAAAATCCGGTCGAATACTGTTTGTTCCAGGTGGATGTCCTGGATGTTCTTGTAGGGGATTAAGGTGTAACTGGGGACGATGACGCCCTTCCTAGTAAAGAAGTGATCTTTTCTTGGTTCAAAGACGAAAACTTCGAAGAACCTTCTCGAATACCAAGAAAAAAATCCCATAATTACTATAAGAAACACAATCACCAAGAGAATAGTTCCTATCCCCCCTAATGGAAAAGCTACAATACTGAGGAAAATCAAGATAAAGAAAACAATAATCCAAGAAATCAAGTTAGAGATTAAAAGAGGAATCCACGCATTCGACTCGAACGAACAAAACGACTTAGTATGTTCCTCCCCAAACATGAGATACTATAGGAAAGATTGGGAATAAAAAAACTGTGTTGTTTATTGATCAAGCCTTGAACCTTTTTCTCATCTCGCTTCTGAGGCTGGCGATTATACGTTTTCCTTTGATACTTCTAAGAGACGTGTAGGTTTGACTTATCTTGGCGAAGGTCTCCCGGGCCTGTTTTGCGCTTTCGTGGCTTTTGATTTTGATGCCGCCTGTGATCTCTCCGATCTGGTCTCGCATATAGAGATAGATTGTTTCTGGTTCGTCAATTATCGGGAGAACCATATCCATTCCGACGAGTTTTTCCGTGTAATAGACGTTTAGGTTCTCGTAGTTTTCGATGAAATACTGGATTTGGTCGATTGTGGCCAACCCCATCTTTAATGCATCGCGCTTGGAAACTGAGAATGAGTCAAAGTCCCGCAAGACAAAGTTCAAGTCGAAGTCGGTTAGAAGGATAACCTCCAAAGTCTTATCAATCATGCAGCGTTGCTGGATAACTTGCAGGTAGTCGTATCGGATGAGCTGTCTTTGCAGTATGGCAAGATAGAAGAATTTCGGGAAGTGCGCGACGATGTATTGGGTGTTTGCCTTGGTTACTGACTCCTTCATCTCGTTGAAGAACTGGATCCTATCGAAGTATTCAACGACAGGCCTTGTTTCTTTTTTTGCGATCTTTTCGAAGTAGGACTTGGTTTTTTTCTTCACCTCCTTGAACTGAGTCAGCTCTTGGGAGAGTCCTGCTTCATGGTTGTCGAGGGCGGCCTTGATTCCAGAAAAGTTGAGTGAGTAAGTTGCCTGTTTTTCTTTTTTTATCAGGTTTTTATCAGTTAGTGCCTTAAAGATGTGAAATAGGTTTGATACCAAGATGAGTTTTCCGTGGTCCTTTTCGTAGTGGGAGACTATGTTTTTCGGATTGGTCCTTTTTCCTGAAAGTTCAAGTTTGTGGATTGTCTTTAGGATGTCGAATTGCTGGTCTGTAAGCCCCAGCCATTTTCCCAGGTTTTTTAATTCTTCTAGGTCCACAAGAATTATATGTAAATATGTGAATAATAATACATATTTTTACGTATTATCATTTTAAAGAGGTGTTTCGTGTAAAGTCTACATGAATACCTCAAAAAACAAAGTATTATTTGGGATTGGGATCTTCGCAATTGCATTTTTTCTTTTTGGGGCTTTTTTTCTGCCTTCAACAGAAACACCGACAGGGCACTCCATAGCTTATGAACAGACTTACCACATGAGAGTTGGGTATTTACCCGTTCTCGTTAACCTGCCCCTGTTTGTGGCACTCGACCAGGGATTCTTCGAAGACCGCGGTTTAGTTGTCGAAGCCATCGAAGCTCAGTCGCCAAACCATATAGTCGAAGCGATAATCGCAGGAAACCTCGATGGTGCTGGAATTTTAGCTGATCCGATACTCTTTGCAGCAGAAGAGAAATTCCCAGGAGAAATCAAGATTTTTGCCACAACAGACGAAACAAAAGAAAACTATGTATCTGCAATAATTGTAGGGAAGGACTCTGGCATAGAGAAACCCGAAGACCTCATCGGAAAAAAGGTTGGAGTATACACCGGACTAGTCCAGGTGCTTTTTCTGAAAGGCATCATAGCAGGAATGGGGTTTGACCCGGAAACCGACATCGAGATAGTGGAGATTGCACCCCGCCTCCAGTTACAGGGGCTTGAAGCAGGACAATACGATGCCCTCTCGACGGTAGAGCCTTTTGTGACAACGGCAGAGAGCATGGGAATTGGCAGGGTGCTGATACGAAACCCCCGGGTAAAATACATCCAAAATCCGTTTCCCTCCGTCGCCACGCCCCTCTCGGCGGACTTCATAAAAGAGAATCCAAAGGCTGCAAGAGCGTATCTCCTGGCGATACACGACGCCATAGACTTCATCCGGGCGAACCCTGAAAAGGCCAAATCGATCCTTTCAAAATACGCCCCCATCCCAGAGGACGTAGCCCAAAAGGTGACACTTCCCCGATTCAACAAGTTCGGGGAGGAGGACCGGGCAAACATGCAAAAGAACGCGGACTGGATGGTGGAGAAGGGCCTCTTAAAAAAGGGAGTAATCGTCGAATCCATGTTCGGAGAAAGGGAGCTTCTGGCCCAGGGCTGAAATGGCTTTCATCGCAGTAAAAAATGTCAGCAAAGCCTTTGGTAGCAAAAGAGAAGTCCTGAAAAACATCGATTTAAAAGTGGAGAGGGGCGAGTTTGTGACGATATTCGGTCCCAACGGATGCGGCAAGACAACGCTCCTCAACATAATCGCAGGCATCTTAAAGCCGGACGGGGGAGAAGTCGCTATCGATGGAAAAGACCCAAGCGAAGTAAAAATCGGGTTCGTTTTTCAAAACTACAGAGACTCCCTTCTTCCATGGAAATCCAACCTTGACAACATCGCGTTCCCCCTGGAGCTTGAGGGGGTAGAAGAATGGGAGCGAAGAGAGAGGGCGAATGAGCTGGTGGAGACCTTTAACCTCGAAGTGCCCTTATCCCACTACCCCTACGAGAGCAGCGGGGGAGAACAGCAACTTGTCGCCCTGCTTCGCGAGGTCATCTGCGAACCAACTGTCATCCTTGCAGACGAGCCTTTTTCCGCTTTGTCCTATGAGAGCCGAAATTATCTCCGGCTAAAAATCCAAGAGATCTGGGAGAAGCTGGGATTGACGGTTTTGTTCGTCTCCCACGACGTTGATGAGACCGTGCAACTGGGGGGGAGAGTTGTCGCGATGAGCATTAATCCCGGAAGAATTTGCGGGATTCACAAAGTCACATTCCCCAGACCTAGAGGTTTCGAGGTTCTTTACAAGAAAAGATTTCAGATGATAAGATCCGCCCTCGTTTCTTGATCGTAAAATGGACAGAAAAAAGATAATAACTTTAGCAGCCATCTTATTTTTTTGGCATGTAATAGTTGCCGCCCACCTCGTCAAACCAATATTTCTTCCCCCACCGGACGAGGTCGTCCGGTCACTGACATACTGCCTGCTCACACGTGAAGGCATTTCAAACATCACATCCACATTGGCCAGAGCGTTGTTCGGGTTCGCAATAGGAACAGGGATAGGTGTTCCAATCGGAATATTCCTGGGGGTATTCAAAGGAGTCTACGAGTACGTTTCGTGGCTCATAGACTTCATACGAAGCGTACCCGTCACCGCGATGTTTCCCCTATTTCTGATTTTCTTCGGGTTCGGAGACGCCTCAAAGATTGCGATGGCAGCCTGGGGGGCGGGATTCATCGTCCTCGTAAACACCATCCACGGGGTGTGGAGCGCCAAAAAGAACAGGAGGATTATGGCAGTCACAAAGAAGGCGACAAATTATCAGATACTCACAAAAATCACCTTCTGCGAAACCCTACCCTTCATCTTCGCAGGCATGAGGATAGGGGTCTCCTGGAACCTCATCGTCGTCGTTGTCGCCGAAATGTTCATCGGCACCAAAGCCGGCCTCGGCCACCTCATCTACGACGCAAGCATCGTATTCGACACAGCATCGGTGATGGCGGGGATCATACTAATAGGTGCAATCGGCTACACCCTCAACAGCATCATCGCCGCCACAGAGAAAAAAATCGTACACTGGAATGGCATTTAATCATAGGATTTCTTCAAGTATCTCTGCAGCATCTCTCACTAGGTCTGGGCATATGTTTTTCGTCATGTTTTTTTCGGCTATTAGTCTTTTTCCCTCGTTTGTGCTGATGTCGCAACCCAGTAAATCCCTGCAGAGAAGCGACCCGTTTTTGTGGGTGAATCGTCTGTTAAATTCTTTGACTAGTCTGTAGGTTTTCTCCTTCGATTTCGAGTCTTCGATTTTCGTCCTTCCATATTTTAAGCCAATTACCATGTAGGCTCCGCTGACTGCCCCGCAGATGTCTCCTCTGTTGGCTATCCCTCCCCCGAAGGACTGCGAGATTTTCAGGGCTGTCTCTCTATCCAAACCCAACTCATCTGCGAAAGTCGAAAGTATCGCCTGTGAACAGCAGAAGCCCTCCTCGTAGACACCAACAGCCCTATCTACTCTATCCATTTTACTTTTGAGTTTATTGCTTCGTCCCGCATTCAGTGCAGAATTGTGTTTCAGCTGATAGTTGTGCTCCGCATTCGGTACAAAAACTCTTCTTAACTTCAGCAGGTATTGTAGGTTGCTGGACGGGTTGAGGAACCTCTTCTTGTTGTTCTGCCTTTTCCTTCTCTTTTTTCTTCCCTTTCCTTTTTAGTAGGATGAAGATTAAGATTAGCAGGATGAGGGCCCCTCCTCCTAATAATAATAGCATCGCTCCTCCGCCGATAAGCCAAAGCCAAATTGAAGAAGAATCTTCTTTTATTGGAGCCTCTTCACCGAGTGATGCCTGTTGTTCTCCGAATTCCACGTACTCAATATCATCTACCAGCAACTCTAAGCTGATCTGCCCATCAAGGTAAAGTACTAGAGTCCTGGAGTCGAGTTTGGCTTCGTAAACGGGCACTCCGTTTACCTCGGGTTTAATAGTTATTATCTGAGGCTCAGTTGGTGTGTACGCAATCACTGCAATTGCGATCTTTACCCAGTCATTAACGGTTTCCCCGGATGATTGATCTCCAAGGTATTCATAGGAGATAGATGCTGCTCCTTGAGAAATTGAAATGTCTGTTATTGTAAACCCCATGAGCTCCAGGTCTTTTTTAATGTCGCTTTCGGATTGGGCGAGGGTATTTATTGAGAGGATGAGGATTATGAAGAGGATTAAAAAGGATTTCATATTTGTCACCTGTTCTTGTAGATGGTGTACCTCTGATACACCTTCTCCATCTGCTGCCAGAGGACCTGCTCGTCCGTATTCGCCTGGAAGGTGTCCGCGTTTTTAATACCTATTCCATAGAATATTTGGTCGCGCATGTTGTTTTGAATCCATGTTTGTGATTTTCCATCCTTCCTCGCCCGGGCATAAGTTACGGCGGCCTTGCTAAAGTCTGCTTCAAGGGATTTCGTTCCAGTCGTCTGGATGGCGTAATCCAAAAAGTCGATTACGCCGGTCACCTGCTTTCCCCCGACTTCGTATCCGTTCTCGATCAGGGTCTTCATCTGTCCGACAATGGCGGCGTAGTCTTTTTTCGTCAAGCTCGACTTTAACTGGTCTTTTCGGGCCTTGTTTGCTTCGACGTTGGAGTTGTATTCCTGATAGACTTGAACCGAAAACATGTCCATGAGCCGGTCGTCAGGGTCCAGGTACCGTGTGTCCAGAGCTTCTGTCTTAAGCTGTGCTGCTGCATCGGATACAGGTGAAAAAAAGCTCGGGTCAAGTTTCTTATCGAGGTCTTTGCCGTCGAAGTATCGGTTGCCGTCCAGGGTGTACATGGAGGTGCCGTCTGGACCTTTGACTATTGTGACATATTTTTTTTTCACCTGAGGATCCCCTTCTTCAGTATATTCAACTAGAACCTCTTTGTGTTCGCCCGGCTTTAAGTCCAGTAATACATCGTCAAGCGCATGCTGGCTGTTTGGCATCATACGCTTGGATTCGAATATCTTGTCGCTTTCCGAATTCTTTATGCCCTGATCCCACCATTTCTTTATGTCTTTCAATGTGTGGAGCTTGTAGATTGACAGGATGTCTGCGATGCTCGGCCTCTCCCCCTTGTTTAAGACGCTGTTGATAGTGTTTGCGATGCCCTCCCATCCGCCAAGTATCGTGCCCTTCGTCCCATCCACGTCTGCAAGGTTGTCGATGAGCTTTTGCAGGAATACTTTCTCCTTTTCGGTTTTAGCTTCCTTCAACCTCTCCTCTAGGAGGTCTTGGAGGGCTTTCTTTTTGTCGTAGGCGATGCACGACTTTCCGTCGTCTCCTTTCTTGTAGCCGTCCTTGCACTTGCACTCGTTTCCTTTCGGTTCAGAGTTGGAGGGGCAGTTCAGCTTGACGCAGTCATCGCCGTCTTCCGCGTAGCCGTCGGAGCACACGCAGGTGCACTGGTTGTCAGAGCTGTCCGTCTTGCTGAAGGCGTGGTTGGCCTTTGCACCACATATCTTACTGCAGGATTCGCAGCCTTCGGCGCGCATACTCCAACCTAGCTCGCATTGCCCGTCGCAGTCGCCTGAGTTGGTGATGACTCCGATCATGTGATCTCCTTTAGCCGCCCACTGCTTGTCGCATTCCTCTTCCTCCTTTGAGCCGTATTCTCTTTGCTGGTCGCGAGCTTTCCCCATGAAGGTGTCTGCCTTCTCCCCCTGCTGTTGGGATTGTGTTTGTTGGTTTGCTGATTGGGTGGGGAGTTTCTTGTCTTCCGGACACGTCGACCCCTTGGGCAGGCAGGCTGTGACCTCCCGGGCCGGGCAGTGGGGTCCGCACTTTTTGCCATCGAAGATCGTGTAATTCACTGGTTTAGAACAAGTCACCTTATCCCCACAGGTACATGCGCCCGTGTCAGTCCAGTAACCTCCCAGGCTGAAACAATTCGGTTGAACGCATCCGACCCCAGACATTCGTCTGAACTCAAAACCCTTTGGGCAATCGACTGCGGAAACTGCCGACGAAAAAAGGAGCAAGCCAATCAATACTAAGATGAGTTTAAGTTTCATTCTTCTTTAGGTTTACTTTTTGAAGCTAAAAGTTTTGCGCATTGTTCTGCTTTGATTTGTGTGTTTAGTGCGTCGTGTTTTTCGATGTATTTTCCCGTGTAGAAGATAATCGTATTCCCCTGTATCATCATCCCGTCCACCCCCCAGTTCATTCTTCCTGCGGGTTTGTTGACCTGTTGGGTGTAGTCTGTGAGAGTTACGATTATTGTATCGCCTTCGGATAGGGCTTGGACAGGTTTTTTTGAATCTGGATATTGATACACCTCCGCTTTCTTTCTTCCGACCATGTCTTTGATTTTCCATTCTGCTTTCGCTTGGTCGTCATAGGTTGTGATTTGTATTGCAGAGGATTCCTTTGTGTTTTCCCCCCCCATGTGACAAGAAAGTGACCAGTATTTTCCGACGTCGGTGTAGTCGATGTTGTTTCTCTGCCATTCGCCGGGGGGCCCTGGGACTTCCTTCCAGCCGATGTCTGCGCAGAAGTCGCATGCTGTATCTACTTCCTCCCTCCCCTCTTTTCTCGGTTCCTGGACTGTGAGTTTGGCTGCGCAAGCCTTAAGCCCCGATAGGTTTGCTTCCATCTGGTCTGTGTCTTTGTAGTATCCTTTGTAGGTTGCGTAGGTGTTTGCCGAATATTCCTTTCCATTCAATGTGACGGGATTGGGTCCGACGGTTTTCCCGGGCATGCCGATGTCGTCTGTGAAATCGGAGAAGTAGAAGAGCGCATTTTCTGATTCTGAAAGAAGGAAATAATCCTTGTCTTTTCTGATCATCTCTTTGGTGCTCCAAAGACCATCACCAAAAGAGGCCTTTGCGTCGTTTGGATCAGTGTATTTCGTTTTTTGGATACTCCATTCCCCACCGCAGGTGCAGCGAAGAAGTGTGAAGGGGCTCTTGTAGTCGGGATTGGGGACTTCGTTGTACCAGGCTTCGACGTTTCGGCTGCATATGTCGGAACAGAGGGTGCAAGGATAGTCTCCACTCCCTTCTCCTCCTGTTCCCGGAAGTCCGGGGAGCTTATCTCCCCCGTCTTCCCCTTCGTCCATGAAGTCTCGGCAGTTGTTTGCTAGAAGCTCATCTGCGATTTTATTGCATAGAGACTTGTCCTTTTTGGCTCGAGCAACAGAGAAAAAGCACTTGTCGCGCAATTCCTTGAATGTTAGTTTATCGCAGAGTGCTGCGTCTCCTCTTACAGCCGCAATTCCTGCGATGCATTTTTCACGTTCCCGCAGATAGGTTATTTCATCGCATACTTTCAGGTCTCCGTTTCTTGCCGCAATCGCGCTCTGGCATTTTTCTTTTAGTGCGGGATTCTTGATGTCGTCGCAGGCGTTTATGTCTCCGACTTTTCCTGCCACCTTTCCAAGACACAGGTCTCGGAGCTCCTGCGACTTCAGCTGCTTGCACAATTCGACGTCGCCTGCTTCAAACGCCGCTTTGGCCTTCAGGCAATCTTCACGGTATTTTTGTTGCTCCAAGCCGTCGCAGTCGAACCTCCCGGAAAGGATTGAGATTTCAGCGCTGCAGGCTTGGCGTGCGTTGAAGTCCTTGATCTCATCACAGACGCTCTTGTCTAAGCCCTTCATGGCAACCTTGGCGTAGCACATGTCTCGGAGGGCCTCGTTTGTGATGTCCTTGCAGACGTCTTTGCCGCCCCCTCCTTCAGCGACCCCCATGATGCAGACTTCATAGGCGTCCTTATTATCCTTTAAGTGTTCGCATGCATCTTTGTCTGCATTGTCCCGGGCTATGTTTAGATAGCAGAGCTTTTTCATTTCGGCGTCGGCAATTTTTTCGCAGATGTCTTTGTTTCCGTCCCTGATGGCGACTTCTTCAAGGCAGAGGTCGCGGAACCTCGGATCGATTGTTATCTTCATGCAGTCGTCTACGGAGCGGGACTTGTGGGCTATTTGTCTGAGGCATTGGTCCTTCATTATGGGGTCTTCAATTTTTGTGCAGTCGTCTGGGTTGTTGTTTTTAACGGCGATTTGGGCGAGGCAGTCGTTGTATGGGTCCATGAAGGCGGCATCGTATATTTGATCGCAGATCTTCTTGTCTCCTGTCGCAACAGATACGGCGGTGAGGCAGTCGAGTTCGGCGTCGTCGTTTAGGTTGTTGCAGACTTTTGGGTCCTTTTTGTCGACCGCGATCTGGCCGTAGCATTGGTCGGCGGCTTCTTTGCCTGTGATTTTGTCGCATACGTCGGTGTTGCCGGCGAGCCTGGCCATCGAGGTGATGCAGTCCCTCTTATCGGATGCACCTACAAGCGTCTGGCAGTAGTCTGCGCCGGCAGTTCCCGCATACTGGTTGAGGTTTTTTTGAATTTCAGTTGGGTCTTCTCCTTCGGTTGTTATGACTGAAACGGAGAAGGTGCCGTCGATTTTCCTATTGAATTTGAACTTTGGATCTGGATCGACTATTTCGTTTGGTTGAACTGAAAACGATAATTTGTCTATGTGTTCGGCAAACGACTTGGGGACTTCCTCAACGTACTCTAACTTCTTCTCGCCAGACGGTGCGCTGAAGGTGAGCGTGACTTCGCCTGTGTAGTCTCCACCCGCCTGTCTAGTGTAGTCCACGGTGCGATCAAGGAAGAGATTGTCTTCGAGAGCGAGTCGATGGAATTTCAAAGATTTTTTTGAGTCAGAAGAGGAGAATGTGCCGTAATCAAATGATCCATCATGTGGTTCATAATCGAATTGTTCGGCAACGTTTGAAAGCTTGCCTTCCGTTCGAAAATCGTCGGCTAAAAACGAGATCTCCCCTCCGCTTTCGCTAAAGCCTCCTTCATCGGACGACATAAACCAAAGCATTCCTCCAACCCCCACTAATCCAATTCCTGTAACAATGACAATGACCACAACTAGGAACGCACCTACCCACAACCACTTTCGAGACTTCTTTTTTTGTTTTAAGGTAGGTTGGGGTGTTGGTTGAGGAGAAGGAGGCAGTTCTTGAAACTGGGTGGAGGTAGGGGGACTAGCTGGGATTTGCCCCTGGGGGTGGTGGGTGGGTTGAACAGATTCTACTTTGCTTCCACATTCCGTGCAAAATGTTGCCTCATCGGAAATCTTTGCCCCGCATTCAGTGCAAAACGCCATAGTAGCCAACCACCGAAGAGGATATGAGAACAAGAACATAAAAAAAGGGTGAAGGTTTTGTAATATCTAGAAGGAAATTGAAAGAAAAAAATAATAAGATGAGGCAGCTTACGAATACACTACCTCATTTTTGTTGATAGTAGGGCTCTGAAATAAATATCTTCACCCTTATGCTATCTTTACGTTTTCTGCTTTGGGTCCGCGATCTCCTTCAACTGAATCGAATGTGACTCTGTCCCCTTCTTTAAGGTTTTTCTCATCTTTGATTGCGCTTCCGTGAACGAAGTAATCTTGTCCGTCGTCCCCGTTTATGAAGCCGAAGTTCTTGGTTGAGTTGAAAAACTTTACTGTTCCATCGACCATGTTTTCACCTCCAAAATGTTTATGTCTTTAATCATATGCGCCTCCGAAAAGAGTCGCTATGAGCTTTAAAATCCCCTCCTGACTTGGGGAATCGAGCTGATACAAAAAAATAATTCATGTTGCTTTCAAATTACAAAATTAGAATTTCCAAATACTTTTCCAGCATAATGTGATTACTTACTCTCCCATGATACACGGTTGATTGATTGAGGCCTTACTGCCTCCTATGAGACTAAATAGCGAAGTAATAGTATTTAAATCAACAACCCCACACTAACGCGAGTAAAATAAAGTGTTCCTGCGCGCAAGGAGGCCAAAGGCCTCGTTAGCGTCCGCGGATTAAAATCCGCGGTACAGCAGACACGAAGTGTCTGCGTACGCGAACTCCATAGGAGTTCGTCGTATCCGGTGGCTTCGTAGGATGAGATGCTTGAGGGCCTCCTTGAAAAAGAGGTGGAATCGCATTTTTTTAAAGAAACATTGGTGTCTTTTTTTTGTACTCTTGGTATTGTGTTGAGTAAAATTTGACCATCTCTTTTTCTTCCCTGCGAGCGAGGCGAATGTAATTTACTATTAGCACGGGAAACATCAGCAGGGTTAGGAGTGTTGGCCAGTGAAGTATCCAACCAAAACAGACGAAGAGTATTCCCGTGTATTGGGGGTGGCGGGCGAAACGATAAAGGCCGTCTGTTACTGGTCCGTCTTTTTTTGGGTGGACTTGATACCAGCCGCCGATGATTAGAAGCAGCCCCAACACAGTGAAGACTCCTCCGACTATCATCATTGTCGGTAAGCTGAAATCGATGCCCATGAAATAGATATTCAAATGATAGGCTGGCTTATAGGTCACAGGAACTACTCCAAAATAATTGGCTACGAAGTATGCTGTCAAAGGAAAGCCGTACATCTCGGCGAACAATGCGATGATGAAGGCGGCGTAGACGTTGTGGCTTCGCCAGTTGACTCTTGTTCGAAAGCGAAATAGTGCGAGAAAAACAAGAAAAAAGATTATATTGACTGCTGCGATGTCCCATCTGCCTCCGACTATGTTGGGTAATCCTTCGCCTCCCATCAGCCATATGAAGTGTCGGAAAATCGAGGGGGTCAAGCCTACCAATACCAAAAAAAGAACCGAAAGATAGATTACTCGAAAAAATTTCACTTTAAGAGTTGGGCGATACAGATTGAAAAAAGACTATCCTTTGACACCCAGTTCTTCATTTATTGCTTTGGCTAAAGCTTGCGGCCCATCATTCATATTTACAATTCTAAAAAGATCTCTGTTTTCAGCTACACCGATCTTTTCGGCTTTTCCGCCCAATTTAGCTAGCTCTATTTGAGCAGCTTCGGTTGTCTGACGAAGTGGATCGGTGCCCTTCACGATCCCCGAGATTACATCAGCTGCCCTGCCGCTTCCTTCAAGGATAATCATCCTTCGCTTGTCTTGGATGTTTTGCTGAACCTCATCTAAGGTGATGCTTCCACCATTAGCTACCAGGGTAACGCTTGGTTTATCTTTTGAAACCGAGTTGAATACTGCATACATTTCGTCGGTTTCTGAGCCAAAATGCGTCCACGCTTTATCCCAACCCTGAGCTAACTGTCGTTCTAGCCAATTGAAGTCTCTCACTGTAATCATGTGGCTTGCGTCTTTGTCGAGTACGAATTTGGGCCCGATCATTTCATTTTTCCAATTATCTACATCGCTTTCATAGAAGCTCGTACTCCAATCCGGTGCTATTCCCAACAACTTGAATCCTTCTTGGCCTTTATCTAACATTCCTCTTCTTTGATCGCCGGCTGCTTTCATGATGCCCTCATCTGTACCTCCATAACCGACTCCGAGTTTCCTTCCTTCAGAAACCATAGGCAAAGCACTCATCATCGAGGTAAGTTTAGCTCTCGCCTCTTCGCTCATCTTTGCGGCTCCGCCGGCAAGGAATACAAATGAATCGGTTTGTTTTTGTAAATCTGGGAAAACAGCCCCCTGGTTAGCCCGCTTTTTTAATCCTCCTGCTTCGACGCTTAATAGAGAAATCGGTGTTTTCCCAGCTTGTCTATCCTCTAGGGTGCCAGGAGATGCTAGACTATCTCTCTTTGCTTCTTGGTATGCATTCAACGTTGCTTCACGCTGCATTTGTGTCCTCGGTTTCATCTGGGTTAGACACTTTCTCTGATAGATGAGGGCATAGTAATATTTATTACTCGGATCCCGCTGGGTCAGAAGGCGGAAGGTGTTGTCGAGGCCCATTTCACCTTCAAGTTGGGTGAATGTCTTACCAGTGACCTGTTCATCGGGAATCTTAGCAAGCTGCTTGTCGGTCAACGGAGCAGGCTCCCCGGTTCCGATGCCTTTTCGTAGGGAGCGAACCGGGTACTCTTTTTCCCAAGTGATGCCCTTCGCGACTAAAACGCCAGTTGCCTTCCCCCAATGGCCTCCCTTGATTCCAAATTTTGTTCCTGCTGATTTGAAGAAATCTTTAGCCCCCTCAACTCCTGCGATGAACATCTCCTTCATCCTGGTTCCGACTTGTGAGAGTTGTTTAGGTACACTAAATTGAGTATCAAATTCTAAAGCGATTGCTGCCCCATCCTTTCTAACGGGGCCTTGAGAGATGACCTTCGGCATTGTTACTCCTCGTACTGAGATTCTTCTGTTGCAGAATGTGAAGCCAATGTTTGTGTTAATTCAGAAATGAAAATTTCCTTTTGCTCGGCAGTCAACAAAATGAGTTGGGCTTCGACGATTTTTAAGTCATTCATAGCTGCTACAACACCGAGCTTTGAAATCACCGGATCCCCAAATATCTCTCTAAGTTTTAGATTTGCATTGAGTTCTTCAGCAACGTCTACAAGAATGTCAAGTCGTAATCCAGAGATAGGGCCTCCAACTTTATCAGCGATGGAATCGAGCTTTTTGCTTCGAGCTTCAAGATCAGCTAATTCCATAGGAATTATTAGGAAGAACACAAAGAAATATAAAATTTTATCGGGGTTTTAGTGAATATGCCATTTTTTCACAAAAATTCACCTCGCAGCTACGTATTCGCAGTCTTCCATTATTCCGCCCTCTTCACGGCAGAGTGTAGGTGGAGCGTTGGCTTGGTTTGAGTAGTATTCGCCGTAGAAACGTTTCTTGCCGTCGGAACTTAGGCGCATCTCCCCGTCGCGCTGGTATTTGACGGTGCCGTCCTCCCAGTATTCAGTTGATTTGCCGGCCCATTCCCCTTTTTCATAGATTGTGATTTTGGATTGGCTTCCGTCCCGGAAAAACTCTTCGTCTCTGCCGTTTTTCACTCCATCCGACCACTGCGTCCTGCGTGAGACGACTTCGCTTTTTCTGTGATAGACCGTCTCTGCGCCGTCGAGTTTTCCGTCCTTATAGGACTTTTCCCCCAAGAGGTAGCCTTCGGACCACTCGAGATAGAGTCCGTCGAGCACTCCGCTTTTGTAGTTCATCCGCTTCGTGTTTTCCCCCTCCCTATCCCATTCATTCCACGTACCTATCTTCTCCCCTTTTAGGTTATAGCAGCCTTCGGCTTGTTTTTGAGTTTTTTCATTATCCCACCACCTCACATAGGGTCCGACTCGTTTGTTGTCCTTTGAGTAGTAGTATTCGGCGTAGCCGTTGTATTCAAACAAATTTTTAAGCGATGCGCCAGCAGGTATCGCGCAGGTCTCGTTTCCAGCTGATGGGGTCGTGTTTTGCGCATCCCTAATTGTCTTTATGCATATCTCTTTGAGGTCGTCGTCGGTGATTCTATCACAAAATGATGTATCGTTATTAAAGCCAGCCCGGATCATCCAGCAAAGGTCCCGGCTCATGTTGTCCTTGTATCTGTCGCATTTCAGGTTTTCGAAGTCGCCGGCTTTGATATCCGATAAAAGCTTACATATTGCTTTCGTGTCCGCTTCAGATATTCTATCACAATACGAGATTGAGGCTCCGTTTTTGATTGCGGAAAGGATGCAGATGTCACGGATGTCTAAGTCTTCGATTTTCAAACATGCGCCTGCATCTGTGCTATTTGAAAGAAGCATAACTCCAGTGATGCATCCGTCTCTAATCCTCTTTCTTTTGATTTTTGCACATATCCGGAGATCAGGGATTTCCTGAACCAGCTCGTAGTAGCACTCATCTTTGTAGTCTTGGTGGTCCATGAGCTCGCATACCTTCTCATTTTTTGTGTCGCGGCTGATGATGTACAAGCAAGATGCCCGAAATGTTTCGTCCTTGACTTTCTGACAGAGGTCGGTGTCTCGCGAAATTGCCGCATAGTTAAGGATGCATCTGTCTTTGAACTCCTCTTGTGGGATGGCGTCGCATCGGGAGGCTTCTCCCCGCCCCAAACATTCGTCTTTCATCGCGCCGTCAGATATGAAATGACAGGCATTTCTCATGGTGTCGATGTCTTTGATTCCCCACATCTGCAGTCGTATGCATTTTTCCTTTTCGACGCCCGTCAGCTGGTTGCAGTCTTTTAGGTGCTGCCAGAAGGCCAGCGACGTGCAGGCCTCGTATTCTTCCCCGGAAACCTGCTTGCAGTAGCGGTAGTCGCCGCGGAATACGGAGACGATTAATGCCCCAGGCATTTCGGCGACGTTCATCTGGGAAAGGTTCTTTTCCAACCAAGGATTGTCTCGGTACTTTCGGATAGCCTCTAGATAGCACATAAGAAATGGACCTTCAGTGCGGATGTCCTGGCAGTTGCTGATTGCTTGCTGAACTGCTGTTGCTTGGAGCTCCCCTTTCACAGTGTCTTCGGTTTTTGTTTCAGTTGAAGTTATTGTGATAGGTTCTTCCTTTAGGTCCCCACCACCTGAGTCAAATTCCTTGGAGCTGAAATCAAATTCCACTTCAGGATCAGGGTTGATGATGCGATCGGGTTCCCGAGAAAACTTCAATTTTGAAATATGGCTTGCAAACTCCTTAGGGATCACTTCGCGGTGAGTGTAGTCTCCATTATGACCTTTATCGTCGAAATTTAGCGTCATAACTCCTTTGAATGATCCATCATCCTGTTTTACATATTCTACATTACGATCAATGTAGAGTTTGTCTGCGACCTCCTCTTTTTCAAATGATAGAGTGTGCTTGTCTTCTATTCCGTCGCCGTTGGTGTCCGTCGACGAAATGACGCCGACATTGAAGTCTTCGTCAATCTTTGAGGGATCGAAATCAATCCACTCCGAAGGTGAATCAGAAAGGCTTCCGCCTTTTATCAGAGCCGCTTCTTCGGATCCTGGCTTGAACTGCTGTGTTGAATCCTCCGAAAAAAACCAGAGGAGACCTCCAATTCCTAAAAGTCCTCCAACTAAGATGAATCCTAAAAAAGTGATACCAATCCCCATCCACAGCCACTTTCTTGATTTCTTCTTTTTCTTTGGCGCAAGAGGTTTGAGGGTGGAGGTAGGGGAAATTTCTGGATCTGGCTCTTGGGGGTGGTGGGTGGGTGCTTCTTCGTAGGGGATTATTTTTTGAGAAGGAGAGGATTCAGAGGGAGGGGTGGAGGATTTTGAAGAAACTGGTTTCTGGCTTTGGATGTGGTGGGTGGGTTGAACCGATTCCAGTTTTTTCCCGCATTGAATGCAAAACAACGCCCTCTCAGGAAGCTCTTTACCGCAATCAGTGCAGAAAGGCATTTTATTTCTTCTGGGTTCCCAGTCTTTTATAGTCAGCTATGATTGCCCTAAAAAAACTCGGCCAGCCGGTAAATATGAACTTAAAATTTTTCTTTGTTTTCTCTTTTTGTGAGTATTGAGAACTCCACATATAATCTAAAAATTCCTCAAACTCGTGTTCCCATTGTTCCATTGCTGACGTTATTGGATGTCCGGAATCATCTGTTTTTTGTCCCCTGCGAACGTGGATGAATACTGCCGTTAATATAAAGGTCAGGATAAAAACCAAGGTAGGGGGCAAAGCAGTTTCTTCTAGGTCAGAACCTAGTATGATAGTTGCAGGAACCAGGATAATAACAAGAGCCAAACTGAATGCCATTAAAAAGTATAATACATACCATCCTGGGCTGATAGAGGATTTTTTATAATTATTCTGTGAGGAGATATTGTCGTCATCAGTTGAGGTTGTCATAAACTGAAATATTGACTTAGAGTTAAAAAAAATGGCTCTTTGGAATTATGCTATTTTCTTGTAAAGTTTTTTTGTGGCTTTTTCCGGGGGGTGGCGGGTGGATTCACCTTGAGGCAGGGTGGAGGAAAGGGACTTGTCATGGTTCTTGCCCTGGGGGAGGTGGATTGGATCTCCTTTTTGGGGGATTTTTTGAGGGGAGGATTTAGGGGGAATGGAAGGTGAATCTTCTTTGAGGTAGGAATCAGATTGGAGGTTGGAGGAAGGGGCACTATCTGATCTTTGTCCCTAGGGGGGGTGGGCAGTTTGTATTATTTAGAAGCTTCTTTTTTCGTTGAATCGATGTTGTATTTTCCCCT
>JBDREA010000097.1:0-61524 GCA_043820265.1 Candidatus Altarchaeota archaeon
ATTCTCCTTTACAACTTTTCGGGCGGGTTTTCTTCCTAGTAAATTCGGATCTTCAATCTCCTTAATCTGCGCCATTGCATCTTCAGGCGATACCTGATTTAGCATAAGACGATTAAGGAGGTCTTGTTGTTTCGCCCTTTCCCCCTTGTCATAAAGAGGCATGAACATATACAGGAATTCAAAGGAAAAAAATCATATAGAAAAGCTAAACCTACTACCTAACTTCCTTTTTTATATTCTTTCCAGCCCAATAATCCCTTGAAATTTCTATCAAAAACCGTTTGTTTGAGTACTTGAACTTTTAGAAAGTCCTGTCCAAGGTGAGTTTTTTATTTTTAAACATGTTTTTCTGTTTGTTACTGTTATGGTTTCGTGTGGGAAGTGCGGGGGTGAGGTTCATATCGAGAAATCGGTTTGTGGTAAGTGTGTTGATGTTTTTGAGGATGTTGTAGTGCATCATATTCGGGGTTTTGTTTTGAGTTTTTTGTTTGTTATTTGTTTGGTCTTTGTATGCTCTTATTTTTTAGTGTCTTTGGTTAGTGGCGGCTGGGTTTTAATCGATCCCTTTTATGTTTTAGGTCTTGTAATGCTTTTTTTTGCTTTGTTGTTGTTGGGCATTTTTATTGCTGAGTTAAAGATTCACGGTTCGTCTGGGGGCATTTCTAATCCTTGGAGTGCCTTGGGTTATTTTATGGTGCGTGTTTATACTGTCACAGGTTTTTTGGTGGGGGGAGGGGTTGGATTTATTTTAGGGAAGAATTGGATGAATGCTTTGCTTTTAGCCCCTCTTTTTGCGTTTTTGGGGATGAGCATGTCCTATAAGGTTGGATACGGAAATAAGATGTATAGGTGGTTTTAGTTTTTAGATATCCTTCGTTTTTTCGCATTCGTATTTTCCTGTGGCGCAGTAGTTTTTGAAGTGTTTGAGCCATTTGGGGTTTTTTGGGTTGTTTTCGACGAATTCGACGAGTTTTCCGAGCTGCTCTATGCTTTCGGGGCTGAGTTGGTGCTCGATTTTGCAGGCATCCTCTTCTGCGGTTCTTTCTGATACTAGTATGATCTTTAGGAGTTTTGTGAGGGTTTCATGGCGTTTACTCACGGCTCTTGCAATCTTTTCGCCTTGGGGCGTCAATTCTGGCGGCTTGTAGGGTATGTGGGTGATTAGACCTTTCTCTGAGAGTTTGTTGAGCATCTCGGTTACTGATGGGGCTGATACTTGGAGTTCTCGGGCCAGGTCTCTGGTTCGGACTGCTCCTTTTAAGTTTCTTAATTTGTAGATTGCTTCCAGGTAGTCTTCCATCACATTGGTGATCATTTTAGGGTGGCCTAAGAATTTTTCCATTTTCTAATTCTATCTCTTGGTTAATAAGTGCATTATAACCTTTTTTTTCAGGAATTTTAGGTTAGAAGATATATACAACCTAATTCTTTATTATTAGGTATGCCTAACATGCCAAGACTGAAATTAACCGAAATACCTCTCGACACTATATTTGTTATCGTCGAAGTTGTAGGGGGGAGGGGGATAAAAAAGCAGCTCCGAGACATCGGGCTAGGTGAAGGAGTTGAGCTGACGCTAATCGCCATGCAACCCGCAGGAGGCCCCCTAGTGGTTCGAACCCAAAGCTCGATGATCACTCTTGGCAGGGGAAAGGCGGAACGAATAATGGTGGAGATTCAAGATGAAAAGCCGTCAACAGGGGTCAAATCCGGATAGTTCGGAAAGATTTAGGAAAAAGATCCTTTTGATGGGTAACCCCAACGTGGGAAAAAGCGCATTGTTCTCCAGGCTGACAGGATTGAACGTCATCTGCTCAAATTACGGGGGCACTACAGTAAGCTTCTGCATAGGAACCGTGAAAATCCGAGATAACACCTTTGATCTCATAGATGTCCCGGGGACATACAGCCTCGAAGCCACATCAGATGCCGAGAAGGTTGCCACAGATCTTGTAGCCGAAGGCGACATCATCCTCAATGTCGTTGACGCAACCAACCTGGAACGTAACCTCAAACTCACGCACGAACTCATGCATACTGGAAAACCGATGATTGTGGCGCT
Organism: Candidatus Altarchaeota archaeon; assembly: GCA_043820265.1. Lineage (GTDB taxonomy): Archaea > Altiarchaeota > Altiarchaeia > IMC4 > JBDREA01 > JBDREA01. The sequence continues at coordinate 2,063 of JBDREA010000097.1, forward strand.
TAACATGTGGGACGACACCAGGCACCTTGGGATTCACATCGACAAAGACCTTCTGAGCAAACGCCTTGGAGTTCCCGTAGTATCAACAGTTGCTGTGAGCGGGGAAGGATTGAAGACTCTGGTCGAATCAATCGACAAAGCGACTCCATCCAAAAATAAAAGCGAAGGAGATTCTGATCATAGATACAGGGAGATAGGAAAAATAATCGAGGAAGTGCAGGTCCTCGAGCACAGGCACCACACCTTCCGGGAGCACTTGGAAGATGCAAGCGTTAAACCCCTGACAGGCATCCCGATAGCATTATTCGTCTTGTATGTTATGTTTCAGACGATAATCACTGCGGGAAACCTCATAATTGAATACTTAATGGATCCTTTCTTCTATGGGGTCTATGCCCCCCTCGTTGTGCCAGTAGCTGAGGCTATAGTCGGGACCGAAGGGCTTTTGCATGAGATACTGATCGGCTCAGGTGAGAATTTCATCGAATCTTTTGGTGTGTTGACTACAGGACTCTATGTTCCCTTCGACATGGTCCTGCCTTTCGTAGTCTTATTCTATTTTATGCTGGCGCTCCTTGAGGACGTCGGCTATCTTCCCCGTCTTGCCACCTTATCTGACAGTGTCATGCACAGGGTTGGTTTGCACGGAACAGCCATCATCCCCTCGATACTAGGTTTGGGCTGCAATGTTCCTGGAGCACTTTCTGTCAGAGTTCTTGAGACGAGAAAGCAGAGATTCATCGCTTCGCTCCTTTTGGCTATTTGCATCCCATGTCTTGCCCAATCCGCTATGATCTTTGGATTACTGGCCCCCCATGGACTCAAATACCTGGCAATAGTATACGGCACTCTATTATTCCTATATCTTTTTCTAGGTGGTGTCTTGAACAGATTTCTTGAGGGAGAAAGCCCGTCTATCCTCATGGAGATCCCCCCCTACAGGTGGCCGAACCTAAAGATTCTACTTAAAAAGGTCTGGATGAGGGTGAAATGGTTTCTTTTGGAAGCTGTGCCTTACGTGCTCTTAGGAGTGTTGATTGTGAACCTTATGCATGTGACTGGGGTGGTGGATTTCCTAGCAAAACTCGCCGCGCCTTTATTCGTCAAGGTGTTCGGATTACCCGAGGAGGCAGTTGCCGCGCTCGTCGTTGGATTTTTCAGAAAAGACGTAGCCGTTGGGATGCTTGCACCTCTTGGAATGACAGCTAAACAACTAACGATTGCCTCTACTATACTTGCAGTTTACTTCCCATGCGTAGCGACCTTCACGGTTATGATACGTGAACTCGGATGGCGGGACATGACTTTGGCCGCAGCGATTATGGCAGTAGTGTCTCTAACGGTGGGGGCTTCGCTGAACTTGCTTTTAGCATAGTAGGGCCAATCCGTTGTCTAATCTAAGCCACTTGTGATCTTTACTACGTAGTATGGTTGGCCGTCTACTTCAATGGGTGAAAACTTTGTGTTTAGGAGGACTACGTCCCCGTTTTTTTTCATGAGAGGTATCTTTTCGATTTCTCCCCCTCCGTGTAGGATGATTTTTAGTAGCTCCTTCTTTTTGTCCCCAGCGAGTGTGCTTATGCTAAAAATCGGTTTTTCGCAAATCTCAGATGGGAGATAACCGAGCAAATCAGCTGTTTCATGGCTTATCCAGGCCACGCCCATTGCATACAAGTCGATTATCGCGTCAAAGTCCCCTACCCTCTCCTCTGCAATCCTGACAACTTTTTCGATGTTTTCGTTCATAGTGGGTATATCTTGGAGTTTAGAAATAAATTTGAAGGAATGACTCAGTTGAGCTGCCAAATCTTTTTTAGGCGGGTTTGGGCGTTAGAGAAATCCTCTCTCTGGGCTTGATCTTTACACATTGGTTCTCTTTTAGTTCCAGCCCATCTGCGACAAATTTATCGATGCATATGACGCCGTCTCTCCCTCTCCCCTGATACAAGAAGTAACCTCTAAACGACTTTCTTCCCCCATTAACCATGTCTTATCCAATCAAATATCACAAAACAGATATATAAGCGTATGATGACGTCATCAAATTAGTGGAATACCTCCTCATGCCGCGGAGAGCCGGAAACGACGAAGAGCTTCGCTCTTCGTGTTCACGAACAGTGAACTGTTCGTTGAACCCGGCAATTCATTGCCGGGATGCGAAAGAGACCGAAGGTCTCTTTGTGCGCATGAACGCGAATCGTTCTTCGCGGGAGGCCGCGGCCAATCCGGCTCTCCGGCACACAAGCGACACCGATGTGTCGCTGTGCCCACAAACACCCTTGGGGTGTTTGTCGGGTGAAACCCCGCACTCGCTCAAAATCCCCTCGGGATTTCCCTAATCAACCTTCGGTTGATTGGGCGCGAAATTCGCGAAGGGAATTTCAGCGTGGCGCACGGGAACACATAGCGTTCCCAGTGTTAGTGCGGGGTTATTCATCCAAAACGAGATGCGAGATATAGCCAAAAAACGCAAACCCGCAGTACACAGGGGACACTAAATACAAGGGCACAGAAAAAAACAAGGCGGCGGCCGGCGTATGATAAAGCCTTCGATGCTTGGCGAACCAAAGCAGATACGGAAAGACAGCAAATATTAGAGCCACAAACAACACATAAATATCCGCCCTACCACCCAAAAACATACCGATGGAAACGATGACGACAGCCAAGCATATGATGGAAACAGGCTTTCTGATCTTTGACGAAGGAGTGTCGATATCCGGCAAAATTGAATAAACCGATCCAATCAATACTCCCACAAAAAAATCCCTAAAACTTATATCAATAAACTCCCCTCTTTCGTTTAAAACAAAAAACAAAAAGGCCAAAAACCAAAAACCCACCAGATGAACTCGATAAGAAGGCATGATAAATATAGTGGAGGACATATATATCCGGATAAATTCTATGTCTTCCAATATATTTGAGGCCATAACTGATTACAGGACTGTCTAGGAGTTTATGGCCTCAACTATATTACACCGATACCTTTTTATTGTCTAATGCCCTATTATCTTCCTCACGATGTACCATAAAGACAAGACAAAAGCCCACAAAAAGAGGAAATACGCCCAAGGCAGGTTTTCAACCGAGACTACTGTTGGAAAAAACCAGATAAAAAAGGTCAAAGTCAAAGGTGGCGGGGAGAAGACAAAGCTAGCCTCAGCTGAAAAATGCAATGTCCTCCTCGACGGAAAGCACATTGTATGCGAAATCATCACAGTAACAGACAATCCAGCTTCAAGGGACTACACCCGCCGAAACATAATAACTAAAGGGGCGCACCTGAATGTGAAAACCCCGGCCGGAAAAGAGGTTGAAGTGGCAGTCACCTCAAGACCAGGCCAGGTGGGGACAGTGAACGCCGTTGTAAAATCCGCTTGAAACTCAAGCAAGTAATATTTTCACTTAATATTTGGTCGGTAATATAAGCAGATTACACCGATTCAATTCTAAAATTTTTTCGGGGGAAAAATGGAATTCAAAGAAAAAGCTGAAAAACTAATTGAAACCCATAAAAACGTAAAGGATAATCTTAGCCGAAAAGAACTTATCAAAGCTTGTGTCGAAAACAGGGAAGCAATTGTAGCTGCAAACGGCGCGCTTACAACCTGGACGCCTACTAATTCAACCGGTAGGAGCCCAAAGGATACATACCTGGTGAAGCGTCCGGAAAGCCAAGACACAATCGACTGGAACAGCCCCAACAACATCCCACTCTCACCAGAAACCTTTGATATGGTTGTCGAAGATGCGTTAGCTACTCTATCAAAAAAAGAAAAAATATATGTAACCGACCGCGTCCTCGGAGCCGACTCCTCCTACGCCCTCCCCGTAAAGACAATCACAGACAAAGCAATAATCTCACTTTTCACTGACAACATGTTCAGAGCCACACCAAAAGATATTGAAAAGAGCGTCTTTGCAGACAAACCTTTCATACTCATTGTAGTCCCAAATGACAAACTTGACCCGAAAAAATACACTGGTCTTCTACGAGTCCGGTCTACGGGAAATACTTCGCGAATGGCGATCGTGGCAGATATCGACAAACGTATCGGAGTAGTCTACGGTAGCTTTTATTGCGGATCCGTGAAAAAACTCATGTTCACCGTTATGAACTACGTGCTCCCGGGTGTTGGCATCCTACCTTTGCATTGCAGCGCAAATGAAGGAAAGGAAGGCGATACAGCACTTTTACTCGGACTTTCTGGCACTGGAAAAACCACTCTTTCCGCCGATCCTAATAGGGCATTGCTAGGGGACGACGAACACGGTTGGGATGAAAATGGAATAGCAAACTTTGAAAATGGATGCTACGCCAAACTCATCAACCTTCGAAAAGAGAAGGAACCAGAGATCTTTAATGCATGTTTCAAAAAAGAAGACTACTTAGATCACGGAGCAATAATCGAAAACTGTATGATGTATCCAGACGGCACATTCGACGTCGACGACGAAAGGCTTACGCCCAATAGCCGAGGTTCATATCCCCTTTCCTCTCTTAAAAACATTAAGACCCCCCCTGTGGGTGGCCACCCAAAAACGATTCTCTTCCTCACAGCCGATGCAAATGGTGTGCTACCCCCGGTCTCAAAACTCACAGCCGAGCAGGCGATGCTCTGGTTTTTGATGGGATACACTAGTAAGCTCGCAGGCACCGAACGCGGAGTCACCGACCCTGTGTCGACATTCAGCCGGTTCTTCGGCTCACCTTTCATGCCCAGAAACCCGGACGTCTACGCCAAGCTCCTCGGCGAAAAGATGAAAAAGCACGGGGCAACCGTCTATCTCGTAAACACTGGCTGGAGCGGCGGACCCTTCGGCGAAGGCGAGAGAATGGACATCATGCTCACCCGCGCAATCGTAGACGCATGCTTATCGGGAAAGCTTGAAGATGTCGAATACGAGGAAGACCCCCTCTTTCACATACTGGTTCCAAAATCGTGCCCAGGCGTAGCCTCAGATGTTCTGCATCCAAAAAACACCTGGAAGGACAAACAAGCTTATGACAAACGCGCCGAAAAACTCGCCAAAGACTTCTGCGAGCATTTCCAAAAAGCCTACGGCAAAAAAAACATAGACGTCAACGTAGCCCAGATGTGCCCTGGAATCTAATAAAAAAGAAAATGCCTGTAATAGAAGTAAAACTCTGGGACGGCCGCACACCCGAACAAAAGGAAAAAGTCATCGCAGTCGTCACCGACGCCATCTGCGAATCGATTGGATGCCCCCGCGAACACGTCCACGTCATCATCCACGACGTGAAAAAAGAGAATTGGGGGATAGGCGGAAAACAAGCAAGCAAAATCCAATAAACCACCACCTTAAACGCACTATTTATCCTAGTTCTTCCCTGATAATTAATGCTATGGCGAGGGGAAAGGTGGTATCTGGGGGCCAAAGACTAGTTCAAAAACCCCCAATATTAGATTTTACTGAACTTGATTCACTTCTTAAGACCGCGGGACCTCAAGTCCAAGAAAATGTTTCTGGCTGGATAGATTTTCTAGAGGTAGGAGGCTACCAAGGTAGCAGATTGTCCAGATCGATCGGGAGGGCTCTATCCTCCTACGATCAATTTTATATGGCCCACTTTCTCTCAAAAATGGGTTTTGGAGCTCCGAGAATTGCACCTATTGTAGGATTACGGAAGGCGGATAGTGTTAGCCAATATTTAGAAAGGGAAATTCCTCTAAAGTATTCGGGTGCATCTATCGCAAGAGGTGAGAGTAATAGGGATGCTGCTCCCATACCATTCGTTGAGTCAGAGGAATTTGCTTATCTTCTAGGAGCATATTTAGGTCAGAAAAATAGACCAGGAAATCCTCGGTGCATCTCCTTCGTTTCTGATTCGGCCAAAGTGTTGCATAGGATTTCCAGTACATGCAGGCATTTATTTGATGATAACCGAGAAGAACCAGTCGAACCTGTTACATCTGATGATGGAAAACCGACTGGTTTTCATAGATTTTTCTACTATTCTAACGAATTGACACAATACCTCAGAAGCATAACTGATGGTAAAAAACGTCTTCCATGGGAGCATCTTCAGTCCAAAGCAGAAAAGATCGCGTTCCTGCAAGGATTCTTTGATGTTTCAGGTCACGTTTATACTGGAAAACATGCAAAAACAGACAGACCACTCACCGTAGGACTCCGTAGTGAAAAACCTAATAGTCAAATACCGATGCTAGAGGATGTTCAAGCGTTATTATACGATTTAGACATATTTTCTCTTGTCGCCCCCTACCCAAACGATCGTTGTCGGTTGAAGATTGGTCTAAGAGAGGATGCTAAACGACTTGTTGATATAGGGGTTTTTACGGATGTAGAAAGGTTAGGGAAGTTACAGGTTGCGATTTCTGCGGGGGAAGAAGCTCCCTCAATTATAGGGATTCACTTGATGGATACCCTACGGAAAAAACGCGGTATTGCGCTCAAAGAGAAAATGGCATCTCGCCCCGATCACAGATCGATTGGATTTTTCCACAGAAACGTAGCTCCAATACCTGCACTAGCTCAGAGGGCAGCCAAGATAGATTTAGATGAACTTAAGAGGAGATATATTGTTCTTGGAGGAGCAATGGGTATTGTTGAGCTTCGTTTGAATCCACAGTTGATTCTTCTTTCCCCTCAGGAATTCGAGCAGAGGTTTGGGGAAGAAGTGGAAATAAAGGCGAAAGCAGAGGAGAAAATAACTCCAATAATACAATCGGGTTCACCAGCAACTGAAGCCATGAAAGCTCTTGAGCTTTTATCTGAGTACCGTGCTGAAGGCAAAAGCCTTGAAAATGGCAGCGAAGACGAAAAAACACTTTTTACTGGCCTTCGAAGCCTTAATCCAGAAACACACCAGGGTGAATGGGGACGCCTTCTGAACTTCCTAGCTCATCAAAAACAGGGATTGGTTAAACGAACTTCTAAGGCATTCAAGAATACTGGAATAGAAGAAGATGATCTAATCCAAATGGGAAATGTTGGATTAACCAGGGCATTATTGAAATACACTCCAGGGAGCGGAGCGTCATTTGACTCATATGCGCATTGGTTCATCTATGGCGGCGTCATTGATGAATTAAGGATAACTGGGCGTTCCTCTGATCCAGTTAAGCTATCCAGGAAGCTGTTTAAGGATATGGGTAAGGTGGATACTGCAATCAGTCAACTCGAGCAGGAGTCGGGTGTGTATCCGACAACTGAAAAGATCGCACAGAGAGCAGGATTAAATCCTGATAAAGTGATGGAAATCAAACAACTTTGGACCACAGACCTTGAACTTGACAGGCTTGTAGACGATGGAGAACATGAGAGTACTCGCCAACTACCTGCCCTTGATGGCCTAGCTGATTTCCGGACTCCGGATCGAGTAACAGAGACCAGGGAGAAAATGCAGATTCTTCAAGCACAGATAGCCGATCTTCCAGCCGAAGAAGGTTTTGTATTGAAGTTGAGAGAAGGTATCGGCACAAAAAATCACAGAAAGTACACAAACGATGAGATAGGTTCTGCATTAGGGGTTGATGATACTCGAGTCTCCCAGATCTATTCAAACGCTATTGATAAGCTAAAGAAAATCAATTATTCTTCTCGGGAAGCTCGCCAAGCCAAAGTTAGTAACTCTGATGTCGTCCTCTTCGAGGAGCTTGGCTGGACTCCCAGGAAACCTTTTTTCGACAGCCTTTGTCATGTACCTCATGATTGGCTGAGAGAAGCGATCACTGACATCCGCAAAAATAATATTACGTTACCACCAAACATAGCTAAGGTTTTATTTATCCTGTTTCCTCTTGATCCAGTTCAGGAACAAACCAAGGACTTCCCACCTGAAATCATTTCTAATCTGCCTCGAAGTGAAAGAGTCATCTATAAACTACGCAATGGGATTGGAACTGAAAATGGATGGCGTTATTCGGCTGAAGGCATCGGCCTTATGTTCGGATTCTCCCCTGATCGTGTTAGAGACATGGAAAGGAAGGCTCTGACTACTCTTGAGGCACGAAAGGTAGATGCTAATACTGTAAGATCCGGAAGACGGTTGAAGCCCAATTATGCTCACATGGATAATGCAGACGTTTTTATCGCTGAACAGCTACATATCACATTTCAGGATCCAAGATTCACAGAGCTTGAGGAACTCGGGGAGAAACTTCTTCGAGGAGAAGTTGCTAGACTTCATGATAAGAGGATCTCCTCAACTTCAGATATGATTGACCTACTCTTAAAGCATCCTCAAATACATCGAAACCGAGATTATAAGGCGAGAGTAGTGTCTCTAATCCCATTAAAGCAAGGACTTATATGGAAGCTTATGAATGGAATCGGGACTAGTGGGGGGAGATACACTCTAAGCAGATTAGTAAATGAGTTCAACCTTTCTCCAGGTTACGTAACACCTATGCTACAAAAAGCAGAAAAAACCTAGCTGAACACCTACGTATTAAAACACCAGTAGGTGACTTAGCAACCAACAATAGCGACGTTTGCGCCGTAGAAGAACTTAGACTAAAACCAAGCGATCCTCGGATTAAACCTTTATCTACTCTACCCGAGGCTACTATGCGAAAAAAAATAGCCGAACTTCGGAACCAAAAAAAATCCAATCCAGAAATCATTTCAGAGCTTGTTGCACTCGCTACTTGGGATCAGAATTGTTTTTAAGAACTCTCTTTTTTCTAAGCGATCAAGATAACTGATTATATTCATCTTTCTTTCAGCACGACTGACGTTTCCACTTGTCTTTCTGGTATCTTCCAGTATTTTCTTAGTAGCCTTTCTTTTTCACTGTGGGATACGACTTTGAATCCGTGTTTTTCGTAGAATTTTATCGCCCAAGATGCGTCAGCCCAGGTTCCGATCAGGAGAGGTTTGTTCGTTTTTTTTCTGAGGTGGGTGAGCAACTCACTTCCTATTCCTCTTTTTTGTTTTTCCTTTAGGACGTAAGCGTGTCGAATTAATGTGATGTCTTTAAGTTCCTGGATGCCCATCACACCCACAAGAACTCCATTATCCTCTGATCCCCAAAACACAACGCCAGCATCGATCTCTCCTCGCAATTCTTCTTTAGGCATATATGGTTCATGCCAGCAGTCAGCGGGGATGACGCACTTGTAAGCGAAGGCTGCCTCATTTATTATCTCAAAGACAGCATCGAAGTCGTCGGAAGTGCATTGGGTGATCATGTTTCCTCAAGTTTCCACTTTTTTATAGTAGCATCTTTCATTGGTTTTTGGGACCTTGCTTTTTTCTGGAACCTCGCATTTGGATCCCCACTCATACACCTTCCAGTTGGTACCCGGGACCTGGTTGCACTCCTCTTCTATGAGTCCTTCGTTTTTTGATTTCCACAATCCCCTCAACTTTTCGCAGTAGTCTTTTTGGGAGATGCATCCTTCAACTTCGTCGAAGATTAGGTGGCCAAGGGTCTTTCTGTCATAGGATTCATGGTATTTACAGTTGCAATTTTCCTTGAAGATCCAATCTCCGCCGGTGTCCCTGCAAAGCAAGACTGATTTTTTGACCTTCTCGATTTCAGCCCTCCTCTTGTTTATCATATCTGAGTACTTGGGGTCGATAGTTGAGCAGCCGTTGAACTGGATGTCCTCACAAAAATCGCAGCTTGGACCGTAAGCAGATTGACAAATCTCTTTTAAAAAGCATTCTGTTTCGTCAAGATTGGAACAATCGTCTTTATGGATTAGAGCGGTGTTTTTTTCGATGCAACCCGACATGAGAATTACTATAAGAAGCACTCCGATGCAGATAACTAATATGGGCTTTTTTTCCTTGGCCACTTTCCCTATTCAGTGACTTCTTTCAGTATTACTCCGCCTACTCGAACTGGATTCAATTCTTTATTGAATCGGATTGCTTCGGTTAGCTTGTGTTCGTTTTCAGAGTAGATGGTGAAGAGGGGTTGGTTTTCTTCTACTTCGTCTCCGACTCTGACGTGAAGGTAGACTCCTGCGCCCTGGTCTTTGGGTGCTCCTGCGTTTCTTGCCACCTTTGATATCTTCTTGTTGTCGATGTGTCTTACGGTACCTTTTATCGGGGACTTGATGATGTGTGTTTTGTCTCCGATTGGTATGTCTTCAGCGGTCACTTGTGGGTCTCCGCCTTGGGCAGCGATTATTTCCTTCATCTTCTCGTAGGCTTTACCGGATTTAAGGATCTCTTCGGCCATCTTTCGGCCCTCCTTTTTCGGCACCTTGCCTGATAGCTCAAAGAGTATTCCTGCGAGGTCAAGAGACTTGTTTATCAAATCGACCGGCCCTTTGTTTTGAAGGGCCAAAAGCACATCTCGCGCTTCGAGGGCTGGGCCGATCCCCGAACCGATTGGCGCGCTTCCGTCGGTTATCAGGCATTCCACGGACATATCCAGCCTTTTACCTAACTCGATGAATTTGTGGGCTAGGGAAGTTGCTTCTGTCATGTCTGCGATCTTTGCCCCCTCGCCTACGGGGATGTCTATGACGACGTAGTCTGATCCGACGCTCTTCTTTTTTGCCATCACAGATGCGAGGACCTGTCCTTCGGGGTCGATCGACAAAGGATATTCTACTTGAATAATTCTGTCGTCTGCGGGCGCCAGATTGACTGCTCCCCCCCAGATAATGCAGCCGTTTGTTTTTTTCACTATTTTTCTCAGCTCGTCGATTGAGAATTCGACGGGTGCCAGGACCTCCATTGTGTCTGATGTGCCTGCTGGTGACGTGATCGCTCTTGAGCTGGTCTTCGGCATCGTGTATCCAGCAGCGGCAAGTATTGGAACCACTATCATTGTCGTACGGTTTCCCGCCACTCCTCCGATACAGTGTTTGTCGACGATATCGGTTCCGAAGTCTATCTGTTGTCCAGTCTCGACCATGGCTTTGGTCAAAGCCACGGTTTCGTCCATGTCGTAGCCGTTTATGAAAGCCGAGGTTATGTAGGCTGTCAGCTCCACATCGCTTAGGTTGTTGTCGACGACGTCTTGGATTATCGTTCTGATCTCACTGGATTCGAGCTTTTTCCCCTCCATTTTTTTCCGAATGTATCTTATGGATTGGGGTTGGTTTGTAACGGTTATATCGACTTCGTCTCCTTCCTTTACATTCAACGCTTTTATCAGGTCCTCAAAGAGAGCTATTTCTCCTTCTTCGACGAACGTTGTGGTCGAGTCTGTTATGGCTGTGGCAATCGATTTTCCTGCATTGATCTTGATCCTGTCCGATACGTGTATTCCGAGCTCCTTCATGTCCTCTAAGCTCAAGACAGCAACTAGCTTTCCGGTCTCAACTGCAATGACTTTTACCTTACGTTTCATTTTATCGAAATCAAATTTATCCAATAATAAAGGGATGCCTGTACTACACATTCAGGTTTTATTTTTTTTAGTACTGCATCATTCCCCCTAGGAAGTAGTCTAAGATAAAGCCACCTAAAAAGAATAGGCTTAAGGCGATAATAACAAGTATTGGGAAGAATTTAAATCCGTCTCTTTCTTCACCTTTCATTATCAAGCCCATGACCATTGCACCGAAAAATGACGAGGCGATGAGGGAACCTATGGAGTACAACCTGATGAATTCCGGGGTTATCTGCATTTTTGTTATTGAGATCGGCATGGCTCCTGATCCTTCTCCTCCTGCGGGCATGTCAGCAGCGATTGTGTTCATCATGCCCCCCATCAGGTTCACGAGGAAGGATGACATGGCATAAAGCGCCGGGGCTCCAATGCCAATCGCTATGAAGATGAAGAACACATACATCAGTACGGATGCGGAGATCTCTTTTTGGATCATTTGTTGATCTCTTAGGTCGTCTGCGGTCTGGTCGAGGAGATCAGCCAGTTTTCCGCCTGAATTGATGCTTTGGATTATGAGGTCCATGGTTCGCTCGAGGTTCGTTGATCTAACGTTTTTTCCGGTTTTTTGCAGTGCTTCGGTCAAGCTTCTACCAGCCATTGCCTCTTTTCCTATTCTTTTTATCTCCAAGCTGAAGTAACCGAATTCTGGCCTTGCCGCAAGAAGAAGTGCTTTGTCTGTCGTCAGTCCTGCTCTGATGTTTGAGCTCATCAGTTGCAGGGCGTCTGGCAGGGCAGTTTCGACTTCTCTGGCCTTGGAGTCGGCAGATAATAGCACAAGCATGTAGATGAGTCCTTCGAACAATACGAAAAAGACGAGGATTCCGATCAATAGATTGATTGGTCCCCAAATGTTGATGAGGTCATAGGCTTCAATAAGGGATCCCATTATGAATCCGAAAAATAATCCTAAAAGAAGCATTGAACCCATGAATGTGTCTGGGGGGGTTTGAATCCTAGAGAACCTCAGTAACTGGCGGTACTTTATTCTTGTACCGCGGGGGAGAACCTTCACGATTGGATTGAATACATTCATCTTTTTTTTAGTTACCTATTAGATTTGGTCTTTTGGATTTTATTATTCCCATGAATATGAATTGCATGATGGCTGTTCCTCCAAAGAGCATGTAGTATGTCTGCTCTCTTCCAATGGCTTCCATTCCTGGGAAAGTTGAGAGGATGATGAGCATTGTTATCCCAAGTGACGGCAGGATAACTGCAACCATCATATACATCATCGCTAGGGGATTGAGTATGCTCTTGTATCTCCTTATCTCGATTAGCTGTTCTTTGGAGAGGCTTGATATGACGTTTGCGATGTTGTCTCCGACGTCTGATCCGCTTTTTAGGCTGTTTACGAGCTGCCAGATTGCGCGTCTAAAATAAAGCGAGGGATTCCTGTTGGCGAGTTCCTCGAGAGCGTTGACTACTGGTTCGCCGGCATTGACCTTTTCTATTACTGTTTTGAATTCCCCTGTTATTGGTCCGTAGTCTCCTGTCGAAAGAGATGCTAGGGAATTGAAGACTGGTACGCCTGATCTAATCTGTACTAACACGGTTCTTAATGCGAATAGCAGGTTTCTTTCAAGATATTTTACTCTTTTATTGACAAGGGATTTTGGATACATCAAAAGGTAGGCGAACATCCCGAATCCCACTATTCCTCCGAAGATGGGTCCTATGACGGGGTGTTCTCCCCCACCAACTAAGATGACGTAATATATGGGTATCGTGACCAGTATGAACATGAATATCCCCATGAAAAAGGCTATTGCAATGTAATCCCTGGAATTTATCTTGTATTCGTCTGTGAGGCCTGATTGTTTTAGAAGGGAGTCTACGTTGGGAAAGAGCCTGAGAAAAAATGACCCTATTCCCCTGAATATATGGGATGCCGAGCGAATGCCCGGTGAGGCTAGGAATTTAAGCTTCTGTTTTCTTTCTATCATCTTCTATTAGCTCTAACATATATTTTGGGTCTTTGTTTTCGTTTACTGTGTCAAGGACGGTTTGTCGGTCGAGGTAGTATCTGCTGAGTATTTTTCCGACTTCGTCTATGCACCTGATGTTTCTGTCGACCATGTAGTTTAGGATTTTTTTCTTCATCTCTATCTCTTCTCTGATTTCCTGCTGGTTGAGGCCGGTATGTCTTTCGAGTTCCGCAAATAGGTGTGTTGGTTCGTTCACCTTATCTATGGTGTCGGTTCTGGCATTCCATGCGTACATCACGTTGGCCTTATATTTTATCCTGCCTTCTTTTTCCATATGTTCCTCATCCATTATAAATTCGCCGACTTCGTAGGTCCTCCTTATCCCCCGTCTTCGGTCTCGGAACATTACCACGTTTAAGTGGACGGAGTCGAGCATGCTGTGCGGTATCTCGATTGGCGGATTGGTGAATCTTGTAATGGTCTGTGCGCATGTGTCTGCGTGAAGGGTTCCATATACACTGTGTCCTGTATGCATGGCTTCGAACAATACTTCGGCTTCTCTTTTTTTTCGGATCTCTCCCATAATGATCCTGTCGGGACGCATTCTTAGGCAGTTTATGAGGAGGTCGAGCATGGAGACCTCTCCTTTTCCTTCAGGATTTGGTTCTCTTGTGGTAAGCGGGCACCAGTATAGGAAGTCTGGAAGCTGCAGCTCTCGGGTGTCCTCAATTGATATGATTCTGTTGTTGGGGGGCATGAAGGGCATGCAGATATTTAGGAAACTTGTTTTTCCACTTCCTGTGCCTCCCGATAAGATCATGTTCATCTCGTATTGGATAACCAACCAGATCAAAGCGAGGGTCTCATCTGATGCTGTGTGGTTCTTGATGAAGTCTGTGCATGTCCATGGATCGCGCGCGAATTTCCTTATCGTCACAGTGTTGCCTTTGCTGGAGATGGGTGATAGGATTGCATTGGCCCGGTCCTTGCTCATCAAATGGGCGTCAAGTAGCGGATTTAATGTTGAGATTTCTCGCCCGATCCTTCTAGCAATTGTTGATGCATAATTGGCTATCTGGCTTTCGCTTACGAGATTCACGTTTGTTAAAAGCCAGCCGAATTTTTTTTGGTACACTCTCACCGGTTCCTTTGCCGAGTTTATGACTATCTCTTCGAGGTTTGGGTCGTCTAAGAAGAACTCTATCTCTCCAAGGCCCAGTAGTTCGTGCACGAGGTTTAAGATGAAGTGGTCTTTTACATCGTCTTTGAGGTGAGGCAGTTCGCTTTTTATCAGTTCTTCAGCGCTTTTTTTGAATTCGTCCTTTAAAGCTAGTAGAAGTTTTGGATCGAGTATGTCACTTGTAGTCATCTCTACCGACGTGATCAGTCTTTCCTTGATGTCGTCTAGGAGGCCTGCGGTTGCGATGCCGACTTCCGGCAATACCAGCTTATATTTTGGGGTGTATCCTTCCTGCACTATTCTTACTCCAGTAGTTACTCCTTCGCATTGGATGTCGTATTCGTCGAGTATCTTCTCTTTTTTCTTCTTTGGTTTGTCAAAGGTGAGTTCCTCTTCTATTTTAACCTTCACTCCACCAGGACTTGGTATGCTTTCCTTTTTTTCTGATTCGGTTTTCTCTTTCTCCTCAGTGGATTTGGGCTGCTCTGATTCTTCTTTTTTGTCTTTTTGCTTTTGATCTTGTTGCTCAGGGGATCTTTCTTGTTGCTGTCCTTTATCTGATCGTTTCTCATCTGGTTTTTGTTCTCCCTGGTTTAAGCCTTCCTGGTTTTGGGTCTGCCCACCTTCGCCTTCATTGGGATTATTATCTGTTTTCTGGTCTCCTTCCATATTGTCTACCTATTTGCCTAATAGCACATATAATAGCTATTCTTTTCCTTCCTTGGAGATAATCTTAATAACTGGCTCCCCGATCGTTGGGTAGTGTAGCTCTAAGAGGTTGTGTTCTTCGAGGATCATGGCCCATTCCTCGATTTGGGTTTTGCTGACCCTCAACGCCCTCGCCAGCCTGTCATCTACCTTCAAGGTCTTGTATTTTTGGACGAGCTCATAAAGCCTGTCTATGCTTGTTTCGACCTTTTCTCCCGCCTCAAAGGATTTGACCTTGATTTTGGGTTCTTCTTCGGGTTTTTTTATCACGGTAACGATCCTTTTTCTTTGGATCTCTTCCATGCGCTCCCGTTTTCGGCTGCTCATACCCTTGACTGTGCCGGTTACTGCGGCCATCATCCCCTGCTGTGGCTGATTTAGTCTGTGCTGCTGGGCTGCAAGAGCGTTTGCAGCCATATCTGGGGCTGGGTTGCTGATTACAGCGTCAAGGCGGCCTTTCTGGATTTCTTTTGCTCGCTCGGCTTTTTTCATCTCTTCTTGGCTTGGCATGTTTCCCCCAAAACCTGCTACGTGGGGCATCTTGTCACTTATCCCTGCACCGTCTGGGTGGGGTGAGGGTCCTTTTCTGATTTCACTTAGCCTATCCCCTCTTAAAGGTTTTGGACTTGTGTGACTTGATCCAAATATGCTGGTTATTCTTCCCAGGCCGAACATCCTGGAGTGTCGTACGTTCTTTTCCTGGCTTGCGGCTCCTAGCGGCTGGGGTTGGATTTTTGATATTGTTTCTTTTGGTTTAATGGATTTTATCTTTACTCCGATTTCGCTGAGCTTTAGGATTGAAGATGCCAGGGCTTCTTGATTATCATCTAAGGAGGTCTTCATATCCTGTTCGTCGAATCGATAGATGTCCAGTCTTCCTGCCGACCCGGCCATGTGTTCTCTGATACTTGCGAGCGCGTCGTCTCCGAGCAGGACTTTTTTGCCCCCCAACGCCTCAAAGGATGCTCCTCTTATGTCTCCGTTTTCGATTAGGATGTCTGCTTGATAGAGGACTTTTTCTACTATCCCCATCAGCCTCATGCATCCTGTGAAGTTAACATCGAGTTCCTTACAGACCTGGTAGAAGTCTTTTGTGTTTCTGGGTGTTATGTGGTGGCCTTTGAGGAGATTCATGGTCTTGGGGTTAGAATAAAAGATATTATAACGAATTGCATAAATAAATGAACATTTGGAGTTATGCAATTCGATATATTCGATTGCATAAGTAATCCTTATAAAGTTCAAAAACTTATGTAATCGACTATACTTTCAGACATTAAAAAAAAAGATTTTTTTTTAGATCTAGGCTTTGATTTCGATCGACTCAATGTATACGTAAGTGTCTGAGCTTCCTTTCGCACCTGAGGGATTTTGCGTTCGAATCCAGCTCCAGGCTTCAAATCTGATTTGTTGGATTGTGTCGTTATCTGGGACTGAACCAATCCAGAATCCTGAGTTACCTTCTTCTATTGGATCAGGTTCGTTTGCGGGGCAAGTGCCTGATTCAAGGGGGCAGTTTGGGGTTCCGCTAGGATTACCTATGAATCTATTTGAGGTCTCTGTTCCGTTGTGTGTCAATTTGATATTTGCCTCCCAGTTTCCACAAATATTTTGTACTTCACATGTGATATTATTTTCGGCCTTCCAAGTAAAGTTTACTTCAGTGAAACAGTTGTTTGGGAAAAGATTTATCTCGATATATGTTGTTTGTTCTTCTGTTTCTTGGACTCCAATCCCACCTTGTTCCTCGTTGACTTTAGACCAAAGAGTAATATTTCCTGCTTCGTCTACACTCCACTCGGTTTTTGCCCCGTTTTCGTCGTCAAATTCTCTTCCTTGGAGTTTAGATGGGCCATAATAATTATCCAAGCTGCCGTTGTATAGTGTAGTCCATCCCATCGGACAACCCCCACATCCATCCAAAGTTACAGAGGTTCCTGTAGCTGGAGTTTCTTCTGTTCCATTATTGTCTGTTGCGCGAGCCTGTATTATGTATGTTCCATCGACTCCCGGATCCCATGATATGTTCCATTCATCTGTCCCATTAGCAAGCTCCCAAGTATTGCCTCCATCCCATGACACATCGACAATTGTGACGTTTCCGTCTGAATCTGATGAATTTCCTTTGATGAATAAATTACTGGGACAGGTGTCGTATAGGGCTCCGTCAGCGGGTTCATTGATCTGTGAGGCAGGAGGTTTATTGAACGTGGAAAAGCAGGCTGATGTGAGATTGTCGAGTTCGGCGTGCGGGCAGTCGTAGCGGAAGGAGTATGTATAAACTCCCTGGCAGACTCCATATACTTCACAGGCGGAGGTGTTCTGCCAGTAAAGATAGTCCACCCACGTGTCCGAGGTTTTCACAGTTATTCCCCGCGCCAATAGGTCATATGGGTTAATCAATGATTCAAGCCCGATGTAGGGATTATTGAAATATCTGATGCTGAGATTAACGTATTTTTCGCTCAAATTTAGTTTTCCGTCCATCCGGTCAAAGAAGCTCGGGCCGTTTTCGTACCGGCTCGGACAGTATGTTCCGTACCCGCTCACATTGCTTACCCTGTAGCATGTGGTGTTTATCTGGCGGGGATTTATTCCAAGCAATACTTGGTGAGTGCTTCCGTCGTTAAAGAGGTAAATGCAACTGTCTTCTTCGACGGTCAGGGAGTTGTCCGCTCCGCAGGAGGGGTCGGCTCCCGTGGGGGTGGGGGGTGACAAATCACCTGTTCCGTTTATCCAGGGGATTGTTGCGTTGCATGTCCCCCTGATGGCGTCTGGATGGTCTTCGTAATCGATGAGGGCTGAAAAAGTCTTTGAGGAATTAGCTAGAAAGCAATCCTGAATGCTTTGGTTGCAGGAGCCGGCATACGCTTGATCCATCACCAATACCTTGTCTTTCATTATCTCTCGGTCTGTGTTTTGGCAGTATGTTTCTAGTGCGGCTTGGCTTCCGATCTGCGTTGAGTAAAGAAGGGCTTCCCCCCCAGATACGCCTATCCCGTTTTGCTGAGCGCATCCTACGACCCCTGATAGTTCGACAAAGTCTGTGCAATTATTCAAGGCTTTGGTTAAAAGTCCGCCTGATTCCAATGGATAAAGGGGGTCTTCTAAACCGATGATTGACGTCAAAGAAGTGGTTTCGACACTGCTTCCCCGATAAAAGCAGAGCCCGCTCTCGTCTTCCACGTTCAGTGAATTGTTGATGATTATCGCAAAGGTGAACGCGTCATATGGGACAATCGTGATGTTGTTCAATGTGATGTTTATCTTGAAGTTCATGTCGCTTTCAAGAGCCATCATCTTATCTATCCAAACCGGAAGGGTATGGTTTTTCATGTCGCTTATGTTGTTTCCCCCTACTGTTGCGCACATCATCAGCTCGGCTATGGCCGCTCTTGAACCGACTTCGCTATACTGGAATGAGGAGCAGTTATTATAGGTGTAGCTCTCAAGAGGTTGGTTGTTGGATACGATATAGTCGATGGAGTAGATAGTGGCTCTTCGGCCGAACACCGACATGGCCCTGTCCAGGTCTCTTTTTATGTCTTCGACAAAATACTGGAGCTCGTCGCAGCGTATTTTTCCAGCCGCATCATCCACTGATTCCTGCTGCTGGGTTGAGGTGAAAGTGACTAAAAGGAGGAATGGTATGGCCAGAAGTAGGATGGCTATTGTGAAAAAGTATCCTTTGTTGTTTTTTACGGTCATTTTTTTTATCGCCAGATTGTCAGGTCCGCTTGTATCGGACCCCAAAGAGATCTGACCTCACCTGTCTTTGAGAAGTCGACTATCAATTGTCCTGCTGCGAACTCTAACCCGAGCATTCCGTCATCGTCTATGTCCAGTTGGCTTAGAAGCCTATATACTGCGTCATCGACGGCGTCGTTCGTATCATAGCACGCCGAAGTGGAACAGATAGAAGTGTAGTTGCATTCGTTTGTCCCGTTGTAGTTCGAGGGAAAGTCGATTCTTGTGTCGCTTCCGTCCTCGAATTCTATGTTCCATGTGCAGCCCTCCTTGTCCTGGAACACCCCGCCGTAGTCTACGCTGCCTCTTAGTCTCACAGTGTATATCGCCCTGCTGTATTCAGAACAGAACGTTGGCGTGCTTGGGTCGTTTCCTGTTCCGATTGTGAATGAATTGTTTTCTCCGTTTTTTATAAGGGAAGCTGGGACCTGTATGAAGTATGGGTCGCCTAGAATCGTGTAGTCTCCCCCGAAGTGGCTGTCGCGTAAGGTGTAGATGTCATAGCTTCCTGCGCTGTTGTTTAGGCTTAGGTAGTCTGTCCAGTACTCTCCGGAATATGAAGTTATCTTTACGTCGACAACTGTCAAGTTATCCCTTACACTCAGCTTACCCTCGCATCCACCGAATGTCGGCGTATCGAGGTTTATCGAAATCTCTCCGTAGTCTGGGGGATTGATGCTTGGATCATAGGTGAACTCGATGTATGAGTCGTTGTAGAGGATTCCCCTGAAAATATCCCCTTCGGTCACATTAATAGCCTGCCCTCTGTAGCTGGCATTCACAAGGTCTTGGGCTATCTCTCTGTAGATAGTCGCAAGTTCTGATGCATTGGTGCTCATGTAGAAGTGGCTGCAGTTGTCAATGCAGGCTGTGTCGTTCATGTTGTCTGCGCAGGTTGAAGCGTCTCCATAAAGAACAGTATACAACGCAATGCCATACGTGTCGTATGCTATTGTCGCTTCGTCTAAGACTTCCTGCTTTGCCGTAGCGTCACTGCAGCTGACGCCTGGAATACATCTGTTAGCGCATCCGTCGCTCATAATAATTATGGCCTTCAATCGGTCGATAGTGTTTATTATTTCTAGATCAAATGCAGCACTTGAGGTGTCGTCATTGTGGACTATCACACCTAAAACATTATCTCCATCGGCCACATCATTATTGTTAATAACTATTCCGTCTCTATCCCAGTATGATCCAGAATGCTCGGTAGAATCGTTATCTATGAGCACCCCGTTAAGATAAACTTCGGCTTTGTCGTCTGATAGCACAAACAATTTCGTGATGTTTAGGGTCGACTTGTTCACAGTAAACGTCTTCCTGAAGTGGTAGTCTCCGCTGGCGGCGATTGTGGGTATGAGCTCTAAACTCACGTTTGTAAAGTAGGCTATTATGCCCTCACTGTCAGATTGGGATCCTGTAGTAGCATCAAACTTTACTCCGAAATCCAAGTAATACCACCCTGCACCTCCAGAAGATATGATGGTAGACACATTTTGCCTGAATCTTCCGCTGTTATTGATTCCATTACCATCCATGTCGAAGTCCCCGTAGACTTCATCTTCATCCCATTCTATGTTGTCGGTAATGCTATGGTCATAGAGTACTTCAAGAGTTGTATCAGTCGGAGCATCACCGTTTCCATTGCCTGTATCAAGGTCGTATCCAAGGTAGTTGTTGCTTAGGTCCGGGTCTCCGAGCTGGAAGAATCTTGACTTAATCCATACCGACTCCTCCGTATCGTCACTCGATGATGTGTCAAATGCTTCATAGTCAAATGACACAAAGACTTCTGCTCCAGCAGCAATTGCATCCACAACTGCTTGTGTGATGTTTATCTGAACCCCCCAGGCACCGCTGTCGGCTACCTCATCTGTGCGGCCCTCTATTCTAACCTCGAGCCGGCTGCTTCCATCTTGAGTTGTGCCGCCAGAAAGACCTGATGGATCATAGTGGCTGGTCATATCAGAATTACCTGGTATTCCTCCAGGTCCTAATGTTCCGTATGCGTCATCTCCCCTAAACCAGTCCCATCCGTCATCGTAGTTTGCAAAGTCTATGCTCATGATTATCTCAGTGTTTGCTGTGCTGTTTAAGCCGCTTGTGAAATCCACAGGAGACGGTATATCTTGGGCCATATCCCAGAGGTCGGCGTCAAGTGCACCAGCCCCCTCCCCGACCTTTAATTGTATGTTATCAAAATATGCCGCCAGACCTTCTCTATTACTTCTCCCATTGCTCCATGGCCCCCTGAAGTCGACCTTCGCCCCAAGAGCCAAGTAGTACGCACCCGGACCTGAGATATAAGGTGAAACATTCTGCCAGAAATTCCCTGATACTAGGCTGTTCCACCCGTTACTGTCATCGTCGACTGATCCCCAGATCTCATTTGATGCGTCACTGTATCTGTGGCCTGAATCCAGGTCTGAACCCAGCCAGTACGTATCGGTTGTGTCACTGAAGCGTGCTTTTATCCAAGCACCTTCCTCAAGGTCATCGTCGGCATCGTCTGCCCCCCACCAAAAGGAGAGGTTTGTTGTGGCTCCTGCATTAATCTGGACCCACATAGCGTCTGTTATGTTGAACTCTATCCCCCAGGCACCACTGTCTGAGATGTCGTCTAGGTTGTTCCCGCTGGGTCCCACAACAACTGCAATGTACTTTCGACTTCCTGGTCCATCATATCGCTGAATTTGGGTTGAAGTGTCGGTGTCGTAGTCGCTTTTTCCGGACGGATCGCCGTGCTCGCAGTGGTCGCTTGTCGCATCTCCCACGAAGTCTCTCCACCAGTCCCATCCGTCATTGCTATCGCCACCGTTTGAAAAGGTGTTGTCTAGGCTGTTCACGCCGTCCGTGAAGTCCA
Organism: Candidatus Altarchaeota archaeon; assembly: GCA_043820265.1. Lineage (GTDB taxonomy): Archaea > Altiarchaeota > Altiarchaeia > IMC4 > JBDREA01 > JBDREA01. Next base: position 23,836 of record JBDREA010000097.1, read on the forward strand.
CGTTCTTCGAGCAACCACCCGCAGTGTTCCAGATGTCCAAATACGTTGTATGCACGTTCGTACTCATTAATTCGCTGGTGTTGCCGAAGCCGAGAATCGCCTTTCCCTGATCCCAGGTTGAGTCATCGAATGACAGGTTGTTCCAGCCGGCGGGCGGGGCACTGGCAAGATAATCAGTTGAATATTTCCAGCAGCTCTCTCTTTCCACGAGCTTTTCGAATCCCAGGTTAGCCAGAGTCTCACGGGCAGACCTTATCGAACACGACGTGCATGTGTAACCGCAGTCGTCGTCGTAGAAGTCGATGTTCGCGATAAGCGCTGCAGTATTGTCAGTTAAGGACTGTGTCCTACAGACCGAGGTCCCGTAGGCGACCAACCCAATCCTGTTTCCCGAGACGTTTGTCACGATGTTTACGAAGTCTTTGTCGTTGCATTTGGCGACAGAAATCTTTGTGGTGTCCAGATCAAAGAGGTTCGGATCAGTGCAAACGCGGTCCACTGCCCCAGTATAGTCTCCGTCAAATTTTTCACCCATGCTTCCCGAATTGTCTGTTATGAGCATGATGTCTGCTATTCCGTCTCCCCCTTCCATGAAGTATGAAAGCCCTTCTGTTCCCAGACGCAGGGGGACGGTCTGCTCGGAGTACTCGTCGTCTGACGCACCATAATCTATGAATGAGGAGAAGTTGACGTCATCCATCAAAATTATTTGTTCTGTACCGTTCGTGGAAAGATTCACCTGACTGTCCCCCACCCTCATAAAAGTCGTGTAGTTGTTTTTGATGTGAAGGTACATGTCCATCTGGTACAAGTCTCCGGGAACATAGAAGCTGTCATAGAGGTTTATCAACCCGACAATCCCCGGGAAATTATAGCGCATGATTCCGGCGGGATCCTGGGCAGCAAATTCTTTGGTTGTGTAGCTTACCCTGATGAATCCTCCGCCGATGTAGGAGACACTGAGGTCTGTGGTGTCAAAGATTATCTCAAATGTATTGTTTTCACCGGGAGTAATGTCATCATGGCAGACTGTATCGAGGATGTATGTGCCAACATTGTATGTGTTACTGGCTTTGGTTTTCAATCCACCGCATTGGATGCCGTTGATGAATACCTTGAAGTCTTCGCCCACGCTCAACTCCAAATAGATCTCCGAAATGTTTGCATCGAGAGGTATGCCTTCAACTATCCTTGTGATGTTTCCCTCTCCCACAAATCCCCCGAAATAAGCGTATGAGGCAGTTTCCTTGGATTTTACTCCAGTAAGAAAAGCTCTCGCCACGCTCCCCTTCACGGGCAAACCCTTCCCGTAACCGACGAGTACCCTGCTTGAATGGGTTAGTTCTGTCGCATCACCCATGGACCTGCGCCCTGAGCCGTTGGAGACGACTTCATCGTCGATGGTGAGCCTGTATCCGGCGTTTGCGGGAACCAATTCAGAAAGATAGTAGTCTGCTATCCCCATACTACGGTTCATGTCGTTTTCCGCCCACGCCTCGCCGATCTCGTCAAGTATCCCTTGTTTGTTCATAGTTTCCAGCACGTCTTCGGATAGATAGTGGAGATTCTTAAAGCTTGTAATCGAGGTCCTACTCGTCGCAGAATACTGGAAACCTAAAAGAGAAACGAAGATGACGGAAACAAAAAGGAGGGCAATGACTGAATCAAGCAAAACGGTATACCCTCTATCCTTCATTTTACCTCTCAGAGACGGTCGGACTGTAAACTAATTGCAGGCGGCGTATTAAAATGTTGAATTCTGGGTGTATATAGTTGTCGATTTCAAGCACTCAAAGTATTTAAATCTGTCGATTCCTGAACTGCTCCATGAAAAATTGTTTAAGTAGGGGTGAAGCTTCAACAGTGTCTATAAGTAATATTTAATAGGAAGTCTAAAAATTCCAATCCAGTTGCCTCTGATAGGTGGACTCCGAATACATTATCGCCCGTTGAAGTATATGCTGTAATGTTCTTCCAGCCAGTCGGATCTTGAACTGCCGCCTTATCGCAGTCTACTCCGTTGTTGTACCATCCGCAACCCGATTTGTTGCAGTCTGCTCCGGAGTGATTAGCTAGATTATCGTTTGCATAAAGCCAGAATCCATCATCCGAGTTGAATTTAAAAGTCACGTTTTCAGGAGTGCCAGGTATTGTGACAACCTTCCTATAGTAGAAATCGCAGTTATTGCAGTAGCTTCCTCTTGGAAGTGGCAGGTTTGTATCATTCCAAGCTGTATCGTCATATCCGAGCTGCGCCCATCCAGGTGGCCCACTGCAATTAGTAGAAGAATAATTCATTGTCTTCCACCCAGACGTAAGGTCCCCTAAACTGAAGGTTCCCTGGCAGTCGGCGTCCGCGCAGTCAACATCGCCGTCGCAGTCGTTGTCTAAACTGTCAGTACAATCTACTTCTATCCCTCCACAGTCCACATCGTCTGTGTCTACGCATCCGTCGCAGTCGTTATCATTTGAATCACCGCATTGGCCTAGCCCCTCGATTCCACTGCAGTCAGAATCTGCTGCATCTATACAAAGGTCGCAGTCATCGTCGACTGTGTTAACGCAGGAAATCTCTGTTGTAGTCAAGTTAACAGTTAAATTATAGCTGTCTAAGTCATCCACGACTCCATTGTCTTCGCAGTCTCCCCCGTCAGCATCAATTGTAATATAATAAGTTATTCCTGAGGTGACACATGAGGAAATCCTAGCCGGCCAAATCGGCGGACCTGCGTCATGGGCTAAATGTATGCAGTTCTGGTCTTCGATACTTACATCTGCTTGATCGTTTGATCCAGTTGGTGGTTCGCTCGACCAAAGAGCAACCCACAATTTTCCGCTGGCATCTGGAATATACTTGTAGATATGCCATTCGCTCGTGTAGTAGTCGAAGTTGTTGCAGGTGTAGGAGGCATTGTCTGGAATCAAGAAGGCATCTGCGGCCGGGTCGTTGCAACTATGCCAGTCCTGTCCGGCTCCATTGCATACATCGTCATCGGCGGGATCGCAACCAGTTGTCCAGCCACAACCGAATGGCAGAGTATCGGTGCAGTCTGTGTCGTTCCAATCCAATAGTCCGTCGTTGTCGTTGTCGCCGCAGTCCCAGCAAATCTCTGCGCCGCCCCAGAACTTGCATTCACCCGCTCCATCGCATTGATATTGTCCCTTACAGGCTTCATCCTGTAGTCCGATTCCCACAGGGACTTCTCCGCACCCAAGGGTACATGTGGGGTTATAGCACATATTGTTGGGACAAGACGAAGCATCTCCTCCACAATCTTCGCCTGGATCACATATGCCGTCGCCGCATTGCACTGACTTAACTTTTCTTTCGTCGGAGTACCAGAGAGTCAGAGTAGTCTTAACAACTTCGTCTTCTAGAACACCAGTACGATAGGTCGTGAGTTTTTCAGTTTCGTTTTCAGGTCTCATCCCGAATTCGATTACGTATTCGTTGAAGGTCGCAAGGATTGGAAACAAAGATATCGAGTTTGGATCTCCGCTGTCTGCAATGTATCTGACCGAGCCATCCCCGTATTTCCAGCGGCAAAGAAGGCATTTGTCTGCGTCTCCCGCTACACTGATGGCAATCTTTTTCGTGTCATCGGAGTCTATCTGTATGGGATAACCTTCCATGGAGCCTATGGTATCGCCTACGCTGAGGTTTGTGGGAAGCAGGTAGTCGTTTGTCAGAACCTGACCGGTGTAATTATCTGGCACCCCTACAATGGATGAGTTGAAATAGCTTATCTCAGGAGTGAATTTTTCAGCCACAAGGATACCTCCCCTCGCAACATATTCCCGCAGAATATTTATCTCTGTGAAGGTCAGAGAAAGGTTATCCGTATCCTCCAATATTACAGCATCATAGTTAGAGAGGTTGTTTAGAAGATACTGGGTGACATCGTCTTTTGTACCCTGATAAAATGATTCAGCAGTCGAATAATTGGTTCCTGGCGCTGCCAGGTCGTTTCCCCAATAATAGTCCCAAGTTATATTGAAGGCTTGAAGGGAGGGAAGAAAGCCTTGTTCGTCTATTTGATAAGTGAAATACGCAAGCCTTATCCTTGAAAGATTACTGATGATGACTTCGTTTCCCAGAACCAAAGGCGGAGTGCGCGAAACCTTGAACAAAAACTCGTATCTCCCGATCCCAAGCATATGCTTATTGTTCTCATAGCCCATGCTCGGAATGTCCATCAACTCGGCGAACATGTAAAGTCTATCAGTCAACATCCTCCCCCGGTTCTTGTCTGATAACCCGATCGCTTGAACGTTCGTAAGGTTCCACTCAGTCGGGGTCCCAGGGGTTCGGACGAGTTGTTCTGCGACATCGATCGTCACTTTTTCGAGATCGTAGCGGATTTCTGCGTCAGCCAGGTTTCGGGTCGTAGAATCCCAAAGATAGATGGTCATCGTCAAGGCTGCTATGAAGATGATGTACGCCAAAAGGAATTCTCCCCCGAACATCTGCCCTTTCTTTTTGTTTTTTTCCATCACATATCCTATGATAAAATTATCACATCCTATGCTAATACTATCATTTCAACTAATTGGTTATTTGACTCTATGCTTTCAAAACTTGAATTCGAATCGTCCACGCTAACTTCTATCCTATAAGAACCCGCGGGCCAGGGGGGTGAAACATAGCTTACAGTCAAGGTCTCTCCCGCGCCAAGTCCTGTGACCGTCACCCCGGTGCAGGGGTGGTTGTCGGCGCATATACCGTCTGTTCGGTCGAGGTTGGTGAACATCACGATAAAATCCTTCGTTTCTTCGACGTGGGCGTCGTTTTCTATCTCCACTGACACGGTGTTTGCGACTCCCCCTTGCCCTGGAGTCGATTTTAATGTGTTGTTTAGGGGTCTGAGCTCCGGCCTGTGGCATGTGATGATTATCCTCCCCTCCTCGTTTAGCGCCCTGTTTGAATAGTTTCTTCCGTAGTCCAGGCAGTGGACGGTGACGTTGCTGTTTATGATCTGCCTCGCCCACGCCCTCTCCTCCCCCCAGAGTATCTCCACGATATTGCTTGATACGACCAAAGAGTATTCTTCTTGGGAGTAAAGCAGTCCGGGGAGAGTGAAGTATCTGAAGTAACCCGAACCCTGCTCGCTTATCGTATTGATGTTGTCTGCGAAGCTGTCGGTCACACTTTTTGCGTCAGAAAAGATTTTTATCTGGGTGCTGTCCTGGATCTTTCTGATGGAAAGAAGCGAGACCATAATGAAGATTATCAGGATGAATCCGAACACCATTATGAGCTCGACTCCCGACTGCCCTTTTCGTCTGTGATTCACTTTCAGGTTAAGCGCGCATAAAAACTTTTATCGGCTGGCCTTAAAAGACTTTGTTCGGGGATTTTTTCGCTCACCTTAAAAGTAATTTAGACGTTTGCACTATTAGCTCATTTTAATCCTGAACTCTTAAATTCTTTCCGATGAAAAAGAAGGATCAATCATCTGTCAGCATTCGCGAACTCATGGATCTGATGGAGCATATGCGCTCGGAAGCCGGTTGCCCCTGGGACAGAGAGCAGGATTTCGCAACTATCAGAAACACATTCGAAGACGAATTCCGCGAAGCTGCCTGGGCCCTCGATAACGAAGACTTCGAGAATCTGAAAGAAGAACTTGGAGACGTTTTCTGGAACATAATCTTTCTCTCTCAGCTCGCGAAAGAAAAAGGATACTTTGACTTAGAAGATGTTGTAACAGACATGAAGAAAAAAATCACAAGAAGGCATCCCCACGTCTTCGCAGGAAAAAAATTAAACTCAGTAGAGGAAGTCAGAACGGAATATCTGAAAATCAAAAAGTCAGAAAAGAATAAAATAAGATAAAGGAAGGAGAAAAGAGAAGTTAGGCTACCCCTTTATCTATGTCTTGGAATACCAGGAATTCTGAAGAAGCACTAGACTTTGGGATAGGGATCTTGTCCTCTACCATCCCTTGAATATGCATTTCAATCGCTGTGTGCATGTTTTTTTCAGCCTCTTTTTTAGTGCGGCCGGCAGCTACGCAACCAAGAAGGTCAGGGGAGTATGCCGAGTATCCGTCTTTGGTTTTTTCAAAGACGACGAGGAACCTGTGCATTTTTTCATTTACCTCTTTTCTTCAATTGAGCTTGTTTGAAGACGCTACTTAATGTCCCAGGCGCCAAAGTATGGCTAAGATTACCTGCTATTGTTACGCGACCTTTTTTGGAGGGATGTTTATACTGCCTATGACTTCCCCTCATATTTACGAGGTACCAGCCATCAGCTTCGATGAGCTTTATCACATCCCTGATCTTCATCATAACTATTGATTGGAAGTCATATTTATAATCTCCTATCTACACAAACCAAGAAAAATACACTTAAAAGGCACCCCACGTATTCGCGGGAAAAAAACTCAACTCAGTAGAGGAAGTCAGAAAAGAACAAAAAAAATCAAAGCAAAAGAGAAAACCAAGAAAAACTAATCAAGATCTTTTATCTCTTCTTCTCTATAACCTTTGCTTTCGCATCGTCTGGTCTATAGTGTAGCTCTGAGTCCAATCCACGGAATTTATCTCTGCCGCTTATCCCGTTTCTTGTGACAAGGAAATGATCAGTTCTTGCAAAGTCGTATCCAAGTATAATCCCTGCTCTACGTATGCTCATGTCCATTTGCTTCATAGGCTCCCTGAGTTCTTCAAAGCCTGGTGTTTCTCCTTTTTCAAATATGAATAAAGTAAAAGCTCTTCCATGCGCATCGATATAGTAACCTAAGGGTGTCTCCCATAACACACCTGCTTTGGTTCGAATATCCCATGCAACAGATAGTTCTCCCTTCGCCGCTTCCTCAGCCTTTTGTATTCCACCGTTTTTCCTTATTACTCTGATGGTTCTGGTCGGCTTAACCGCGATCTTCATACTTCCCCCATCCACTGGTTTTGTCTCCACCCAGAACGACTTTCACCCATTTCCTTCCAATTCATGTCTCTCGTTTAGAATCCAGTTTTCCGGTTGAAGGAGCCTGCGGAATCTATCCTTAGTCGATAGAAGAACCAGTTTTCCACCATCCCTAGTCGGTTGAGAAATGAAAATCGGATCACCTCACTTTTCTCTCTTAGTCATCAGGTTTACTGCCGCTATCGTTGCGATGTCTCTATCAGTTAATGCATCCTTAGGTTTTTGCTGAGTGATAACCATTCTAAATAATATTAGGAAACTAAAAATTAAAAATCAGATAAAGAACAATAAAAGACGTTAGAGAAGAATACTTAAAGATAAAGGAAAAGAAGGAAAACGGCTAATTACTTTGTTACTAATCGCCTAGATCTGTTCTTCCTAACCATATGATCTGCTGGTCTGATACCGTCACTGAATCTCCCATCAAGAGAGTCTCTTTGATTAACTAACTCCTCCTCACGATTCATTGGATCTGGTGGAGGTTCTAATCCACCCATCAATTCAAGGCGTTTTCTGTTCCTCTCCTCGGTCGTTCTTCCAGAAGAAGTTAAGTCTCTAGCATTTATTATATCACTCCTCACTTTTAACATTTTTTGATGTCGTGACATTTCAGACCTTGCCAACCACCTCCCAACACGGCTCCCACTCATTATATATCCTAAACTCTTTCGAGAATACAGCTCCCGCAACCTTATAGAAGCAGTTCTATGAGACAATACTCCCTTCCTATTTCTAAAAGCGATGTATAAGCCATCGTCCCCAACACCTAATCTCACAGGATTATGCATACTCAATTGTCCGAATGTTTTAATGTCATGTTGAAGGGGGATGGTCTCTGGGGTTTTGGTAAATGAGAATTGAACTTTTGGTGTTCTATCAATTAATTTTTCCCCACCTTGATGACTGTCTTGCTGGAGATAGAAATACATAAAACCTAGGGATCTTCTTCTTATAGGATCAAATACTTTGTGTACTTCGCTGTTATCTTCCTTATCAACTATTCTTGTGACTTCTAGATGGGGGTCACCTTTTCTTCCCCCTATTTCATAGTGGCTGATAATGAATCTCTTTCGATCTAATTCAGGTCTATGAAAATATTTTTCTCTTTGCTGAAACTTCTCATCAGGCATAGTAATTATAATTTAGGAGAACTCCGATTAAATACCCTTTTTTCAGTGCCCATGAGGCACAACTGAAAGCGCTGCCCAAATTACTACTATTCCAAGTATCAGTGCAATTGATTGTACGATCATCTTTTTGAAGTTTCTGGTCTTGTGTAGTTCGGGCATGAGGTCTGCGGTGGCGATGTAGATGAATCCTCCGGCGGCGAATGCGAGGGCTGCTGGAATGTATTTTTCTAGGGTGGATAGGAGGATGAAGGCCCCGATGGCTCCCCCGAAGGCGGTGAGGGCGGACAGGAAGTTGTAGGCGAGGGCTTTTTTCCGGGATAGGCCGCTGTGAATTAAAACCGCGTAGTCGCCTATCTCCTGGGGGATCTCGTGGAGGAGTACGGCGAAGGTGGTGACTGCGCCGACGTGCAAGCTTGTCATGTATCCCGCCGTGATGATTACGCCGTCGATGAAGTTGTGGACTCCGTCGCCGATTAGGTTGAGGTAGGCGACGGGGTGTATCTCGCAGTCGTGGTCTCGGCAGTGGTGCCAGTGGATGAATTTCTCGATCAAAAAGAACGAGACGATGCCTGCGAGGATGAAGGCATATGAGTCTTCACCGATGAGGTCGGCTGCTTCAGGTATGAGGCCGAGGAAGGCGGCGGCGAGCATGGAGCCTGAGGCAAAGGCGACGAGGAAGAGTAGGAACCGGTCAAGAAACTCCTTACGAATCGAAAGAAAAATCACCCCAGAAAGAGAGATCAGGCTGACAATGAAAACACTTACCAAAGTCGGAAGGAGGACGTGCATTTTATTTCAGTTTTTCTTTGAGTAGTTTTTGTACGACATCGGGTTTTGCTCTTCCTTTCATTTTTTTCATTGCTTGGCCCATTAGGAAGTTTAGTGATTCTTGTTTTCCATCTTTGTAGTCTAATGCTGCTTGAGCGTTTTCTTTTATTGCTTCATCAGCGGCGTTCCCGAGTTCATCTACGCTTTCAACTACACCTAAGCTTTCCTTTTTCACGATTTCTGCAATGCTTTCGCCTGAGTCGATGACTCGTTCGATTAGTTTTTTTGCTACAGCATCAGTGACTTCTTTCTTTTCGAGGAGATTCAGCAGCTCTATGATCTGTTTGGCGTGAAGCTTTGTCTCTCTGAGCTCCTGGCTTCTATAATTCAGCTGCCTTGCCACTTCTTGCGTTATCCAGACAGATGCCATCTGGGGATTAGAGTCTTTGGCAACGTCCTCAAAGAGGTCTGCGAGCTGTTTTTCGGCTACCAATAATCCAGCGAATTTTTCTTCTAAGCCAAAGTCTTTGACCAAACGCTTTCTTCTGCGCTCAGGCGTCTCGGGAAGCTCGATTGAGTCGATGAATTTCTTATCGAGTACTAGGGGGGGGATGTCCGGGTCGGGGATGTAACGGTAGTCGGCTGCGCTCTCTTTGGTGCGAAGCTCTGTTGTGATCATGTTCTTTTCGTTGAATCCTCTGGTCTCCTGTTTGACTTCCACCCCTCTTTTCGCCATGTTTTTTTGGCGGATTATCTCAAATGAAACAGCCTTGAATGCCCCCCGCACGGAATTGATGTTTTTTATCTCAACCCTCGCACCACCCTCTATACTGATGTTTACGTCGGCTCGCATCACGCCTCCGACGTCGACTACTCTGCCAGTGTATGCGAGGAGATTTGTGAGTTCTCGAAGGAATTCCCTCATCTGTATGGGCGAATTCATGTCTGGTGCGGTCACTATCTCGATCAAAGGAACACCTGACCTGTTGTAATCTACATTGCCTGTGGCAAGGTCGTAACGACCCGGGTCTTCTTCCATGTGCACCTCCCAGAGCCCGACGCCCGCGAGATTTCCGTCTATTCCTATCGGTTCGCTTGTTCTCTGATAGCCAGACGGCAAGTCTGGGTAGTTGTAGTGCTTTCTTTTCACAAATGTTTTTGTCGTCGAAGTCTTGCAGTTGAGTAGCTCTGATATCATGACCACGGATTCGAGCGCCCGCTCGTTTATCGGATGCGGCTTCGAGCCAGGCATTCCCGTGCAGACTTCGCAGACGTTTGTGTTTGGTAATACTACCTCATAGTAGTTGGTGGGGCATGTGCAAAAAAGCTTCTGTTTTGTTGCAAGCGGCACGTGGATCTCCAATCCAATCTTGATGTTTGGCGTTTCTTCTTCCATTAAGCGAAAAGAAATGGTAGACTACGTATATAGTTGAGGTCATAATTACATGGGCATTCCAGGGTTAATTATGACCTCAAATATATTGGAGGACATTAAATATAGCCCAAATAATTATGTCCTCCACTATAAAAGAGCTGATTCGAGAATATATTTCATGCGTTTTCTTTTGCAGTTTTCAGGCGAACACGACAAGCTTCCCAGAGCGGAGCTTACGGCGGTCTTGGAGGGCGAGGGTTTTCGTTTTGAATTCGGCCGCGTGTTTCGCGAGAAAAGGATGATTCTCGTTGACGTCGATTGCCCGGATGGTTCTTTTATTTCTCGGTTGGCTTACACTCAAAAGGCTCATAGAGTTCTGGAAGTTGCCCAGCGCATCGAGCCTTTGGCAGAAAAGGCAGTTTCTTTGATGGCAGAGAGTGATACTTTTAGGACTACGGCGTCTTCCCAGATACTTGAGAGGAGGCTTGGGGCTTTGATAGCCAGGAGTGGTTTTCACGTCAGCCTCGAAAGACCCGATAAGGTTTTCTCGGTCTTTGAGGAGAGAGGAATCTGTATTTTAGGTGAACCGATCTCATTGGAGAAGGATTTTGAGAAACGCAAACCACAGCACCGCCCGTTCTTTCATCCCACAAGTCTGCACCCCAAGCTCGCCCGCTGCCTTGTCAATCTTTGTCGGGTCAGGGCAGGAGACACAGTCCTCGACCCATTTGTTGGAACTGGGGGAATCTTAGTGGAGGCTGGATTGATGGGGTTGAAACTTAAAGGGTGGGATGTCAAAGAAGAGATGGTTGAGGGGTGCATGATGAACTTCAAGCACTTCAGCTTAGTTGGGGGGTTGGAAAAAAGGGATGCTCTGAGAGACGGCAAAGATACTGGATTCGTCGATGCGATTGTCACCGATCCCCCTTATGGGAGGGGTTCTTATTCATCTGTTGGAAATCCGTATTCACTCTACCAGAGTTTTCTCAGTGAAGCGAAAAGTTGGATTGCTTCGGGGAGATTTCTGGTTGTTGTTTTTCCTTCAGAGTTTGTTCCCCCGCTTGAGGGGTGGAGAAGAAAAGAGAGTTTTGAGGTTTACATCCATAAGAGCCTTACACGAAAGATATGGGTTCTGGAGAAAACCTGAGCGCTACTCTATAATGGATTTACGCCTCTCAAAATCTCCTGCAATAGGTTTCCTTTTCGGTGTAGTTTCAAAATCATCCCCTCTTTTCTGTGTTTCTGCCTGCTTTATTTTTGGCGCCAGATAAGCTTCTCTCTTGATAACCCTTGAGAGCGATTGATTGATGAATCTGCCCTCATAGTAAGGCAAATATACTACTCCCTTGTGATGCACTTCTCCCCAGAAAATGCTTTTCAGTATCTGTTCGATGTCTTTTGAGCGGTAACGGGTTTGGTCGAATTCGAAGTCTTCCTCCAAGCCCTCTTCCACATCTATGAATTCTTTCAGGTTGTATATCCCCCTGACGTGGTGCGGCATCTTTACCTTGGCTCCGACTTGGCGGTCTTCTTCTTTTTCCTGGGGCTTTGATTCGGTCCCCCCGTTTCCTTCTCCTCCGGTGAAGCTTCCGAAGATGTCGAGGAATTCGTCCAATATTAAAACGATTATGCTTTGGATGAATCCGACTATTTCTTGGGCGCGCGTTGTCGTCTTTCTGTCGCTTAGGTTATAGATATGGACTACCCCTCTTTTTTCAAGTATGGATAGGTGCTTTCCGACAAGGTGTTCGTGGGGTAGATCTCCGTGCTCTAGGAGGTCGATTAAATGGGACTTTGACTCTGGCGGCAGAAGGAGGATATCTTCGATTATCGTTGAAGTCTTTAACTCATTCTCTGGTGGTTCGCTTTTTCTTGCTAGAAACCCTTTTTTTTGGGGGGTTCCCCTTAACATGTAATATAATTCGCCGTTGTTTAGGTTGACGTACAGAGATTCTTCGTCGTGAAGCATAGCGCCTTCCTTTTCAGCAGACTTTATTCTTGATTCATCAATGTCTGTTATCAAGAAAACCCCCACTGGGGTATATCGTCCCTCGACCCTTAATCCCCTGTCCTTTTTTGCTATTATGTGAGAGGGGATTTTTTTCAATCTTTCCGCAAAGTACTCTTTTGCTTCACTTAATGTTTTTCCAATTTTGAAGGAGTGTTTTTCGGTTTGATAGTATTTTTCAGCCAAACCGTATTTGTCTAAAAGGTTCACAAAGTCTTCCTCGAGCTCTACCCCAGACATGCTCAGGCTTTCAAACAATCTGTACCTGTTCACCAGACTTAAAGGTTTTCCTGCGGCATATGCGTGGGCTTCCTCTGCGAAGTCGCTTGTCGTGACGTAGGCTGCCCGGACCGCACCCATCTTTTTCATGTCGTCGAAGAGTTTTTGGACGTCCGACTCCATGATCTTTTCAGTGGAGGTTTTGGCTCGTATAAGGCTTAGAACTGAACCCCCCAATGGGTTCGCTGATTTGGCTATGACATCTACGACGCCGTCTCTGTCCCTCTTTAGGGATTCCACTTCGAATCCCATCTTGGCGACGAATTGAGATATCATCTTCTCAAAGTCGTAGGGATCGATTTCTGAGGAAATGTAGTCTTTTTGTTCGACCATCGTCTGAGTTACCTATTTATTATTATAGTCGAGGACTTAATTACCTGGATTAATTTTTATGTCCTCGAATATATTTGAGGCCCTAACTTATCCTAATTCAGTCCATAACGTTGGGGCCTCAACTATAAATATAGGGAATAGCGGGAAGAAATATTATATAAACGCCCAGAAAATGAAAAATAGGGATAAAAAATTTATTTTTTAGTCTTGACTTTTTCCAATCCATAGTCGTAGCCTGCCTCAAACGCCTTCTGGTTTAACTCTAATGTTCCCGAAGGTACTGAAGAAAGTATGGATTCCTTCATAGCTTGAAAGCTGACTGCGCCGGTCACCGCCGTAAAGAACCCTAGCATTATGATGTTGGCGACTATCCTTCTTCCGATTTTTTCGGCCATTTTACTTGCCGGTATTGAGTAAAACTTCGTGTTTCCTTCGATTGTACCTGTTTTAACTAAGTCTTCCTCGACGATCAGATAGCCGTCATTTTTTAGCTGGGGAAAAAACTTTGAGTAGGCTTCTTGGGACATGGCAACCAGTATGTCAGGGGCGATGAGCTTGGGGTAATCCACTACGTCGTCTGATATTATAACGTTCGCCGAACATGCACCTCCGCGAGCCTCAGGACCGTATGCCTGGGTTAAGGTGGCATTCTTTTTGTCGTATATGGCGGCAGCTTTCCCGATGATGTATCCTGAAAGGATTATTCCTTGGCCTCCGAATCCGCCAATCTTGATTTCTGTCCTCGTCATTTTTTTCGGAGCAGGTGTCTTGCGAATCCCTCTTTCATTGTGTGGGTGAAGGAGGGTTTGTCGATGTCTATGAATTTGCCGACTTTAATCTCCTTTTCACGCATTCCGAGGTAGACTTCCTGGGGGTCTGCGCCGTTTTTTATCAGGCTGTGGTCGCGGAAGAATTTCATTTCGTCTAATCCTGACCCGAGCTTGTTTCTTCGTTGAAAGGCGGTGGGGCAGGGTGAGATTATCTCGATGAAGCTGAATCCTTCCTTGTGCATGGCCTCTTTCATGGATTTGATGAGTTGTCTGACATGATAGGTTGTCCATCTGGCTACATAAACCGCCCCGCTTGCTGCCGCGAGGCCTGGGAGGTTAAAGGGTTTTTCGTAGTTGCCGTAGGGGGCTGTCGTCGCCTTTGCACCCACTGGTGTAGTCGGTCCAAGCTGTCCTCCCGTCATTCCATAGTTGAAGTTGTTCACACAAATCACTGTTATGTCGATGTTTCTTCTTGCGGCGTGTATGAAGTGGTTCCCCCCGATGGCAAACAGGTCTCCGTCTCCTGAAAATACTGTGACGTTTAGCTCGAGGTTGGCAAGCTTAAGCCCTGTCGCAAATGGGATGGCTCTTCCATGGGTTGTGTGAAACGAATCGATATTTGTGTAGCCTGCTACTCTCCCCGAGCATCCGATTCCTGAGACTACGACGGCTTTGTCCAATGGGATTTTTGATTCCTTTAGCGCTTCGAGGTAGCAGGTGAAATTCGTCCCAAGGCCGCAACCCGGACACCAGATATGCGGCATCCTCTCTGATCGTAGAAGGGCGTCGATTGGGTGTCCGCTTGCTTTGTTACTCATTTGGCCACCTCCTCGATGACCTTTAATATTTCCTGGGGTGTATGGATATCTCCGCCGAGCTTGGAAATGAGTCTTACCTTGGCATTCCCCGCCGCACAACGTTCGACTTCGTGTACGATCTGTCCGTTGTTTATTTCGGGTACTATGAATACTTCAACGATTTCAGCGAGTTTTCGGATTTCTTGTTCTGGGAAAGGCCATATGGTGCATAGGCGGATCATGCCTGCTTTTATGCCCTTCTTTCTTGCCATGTGGATTGCGCTTAAAGCTGAGCGCGAAGGCGAGCCGAATGCCACGACAACGACCTTGGCATCATCCATTTCTGTCTTTTCTAATCGGATTATGTCTTTGGAGTTTTTCAGGATTTTGTCGCAGAGTCTTTTCACAAGTTTTTCCTGGACTTCAGCAGTTGTTTCGGGGTAGCCTTTCTCGTTGTGAGTCAAGCCTGTGGCTATTACCCTATACCCTTCGCCGGCGTTCGCCATGGGGGGCACTAAATCATCGTCTGGTTTGTACATGAGGTACTCTTCTGGTCCGACACGGGGTTTTTTCCGGTTTATTATTTCGATTTCGGAGGCTTCTGGTATAACGACTTTTTCGGTCATGTGTCCTACGACCTCGTCTGATAATACGATCACTGGCAGCCTGTATTTTTCGCTTAGATTGAAGGCCCGGATTGTATAGTCAAACATCTCTTGGGGTGAATTAGGCGCTAGAGCTATTACTTCATAGTCGCCGTGGCTCCCCCATCTGGCCTGCATTATGTCTTGTTGGGCTACAAGGGTTGGAAGTCCTGTGCTTGGCCCCCCTCTTTGCACGTTGACTATGACTGCGGGTGTTTCCATCATTATCCCTAATCCGAAGTTTTCCAGCATCAAGCTGAATCCCGGACCCGATGTTGACGTCATGGATTTCACTCCAGCCCATGAGGCGCCAAGTATTGAGTTCATGGAAGCTATCTCGTCTTCCATCTGGATGAACACTCCTCCGACTTCCGGGAGTCTTCGAGCCATTCTTTCTGCGATCTCTGTGGCGGGAGTTATGGGGTATGCCCCGAAAAATCTGCATCCTGCAGCGATTGCTCCTTCTGCGCTTGCGATGTCTCCGAGCATGAAGTATTCTCCTGTCAAGGTTGCGTCGTCGTCAGCCATTTTTTAATATTTTTTCGTCTTCGTGGGTTTTAATATATATTGAGAATTCCGGGCATAGGAGCTCGCACATCTTGCATGCGATGCATTTTTCGGGGTGTGTTGCTTCGGGCGGGTGGTATCCTTTTTCGTTGAAGTCTTTGGATACTTCAAGCACTTTCATTGGGCAGAATTCGATGCAGAATCCGCAGCCT
The DNA here is from genome assembly GCA_043820265.1 of Candidatus Altarchaeota archaeon. GTDB lineage: Archaea > Altiarchaeota > Altiarchaeia > IMC4 > JBDREA01 > JBDREA01. The sequence continues at coordinate 39,590 of JBDREA010000097.1, forward strand.
TTGCATCGGTTGCGGATTATGTGAACTTCTCCTTTTGGTTTGGTTTTCTGTTGGGGTTTTTCCGCATTGGATTTGTCTATTTTAACCATTTCAAGATGCATTCGTAAATTGCTGCTTCTGCTGGTTTTTCTGACAGTTGGGAAGAAAGATACCATTGGGAGATTCCCTTTATAAAGTCGTAGGGGTTTCCGCTATGAGTAGGGCTTAGTTCTTTATAGTTTTACATTTAGATCTAAATGAAATCCCTGGGTTTTTCCCATATTGCTATCAAAGCCATATTAATCAAACAAATTGGAAAAAAATTCTAAGCGTGTTTTTCAATCTCGGATTTCAGCCAGGACTCAGCTTCTCTCCCTTTCATAAGATCTCCTTTCTCGTCTGGATTAGACAGCTCAATCTCGAAGATCCACCCGTCGCCGTATGGGTCGGAGTTGATGATTGCCGGGTCATCGAATAATTTCTCGTTTGTCGCAGTGACTTTACCTGACATGGGCGAATATATGTTTCCTGTCCACTTTTTGGTTTCCATTGTGCCCACTTGGTCGTCTTTAGAGACTTCGTCTCCATCAAACGGCATCTGCACGTAGCTTATCTCTCCTGCGAGCTTTTGTGCGAAATCGTCCACTCCAACCTTTGCCTTGTCTCCTTCTATTTTTATCCACATGTGTTCCTTGTGAAATAAAAGTTCATCTGGTAGCTCGTATGTATCGACTTTCATTTTCAGAAATACACCCCCTGATTTTAAGGAAGAATCTCGTAGTCAAATATATACTCTAAGCTTTATAAGAATGTTGGAAAATGATCGTAGGGAAAGATGGGCTTCGCAAGTTAGTTGAGGAAAACCACTTGTTGGAAAACTTTAGCATGAAGGCTCTGGGTGGTGCTGGATACGACCTCAGACTCGATAAAATCTATCAGCTCAAATCGGAATCCTATCTTGGAGTAGCGGACAGAAAGACCCCGGAAATCAGAGAAATTTCTTTTGAAGAATATACTCTAAACCCCAATGAATATGTGTTGGTTGAAACCCTTGAAAAAGTAAACATGCCTGAAAATCTGATGGCCAGGATCCTCCCCAGATCAACTCTCTTTCGATGCGGAGTCACACTCATTACAGCAGTCGTCGATCCGGGATTTCAGGGAACCCTGACAATGGGGCTGAAAAACATCTCAAACCAGGAGTTCAAAGTTGAGCGAGGCGCAAGGATCGCGCAAATAGTGTTTGAGGAAGTCGCAGGAAAAACTGAAAAATACAACGGAAAATACCAGGGCGGAAAAGTCGTATAATATTAAAGGAAGATTTCAGGCATGGTTAGCCTTTTTGGACGGTTTAACTATACAGCGCAAAGGTTCCGCATGCGTCTTCGAGACCAGAATCTTTCATTTTCACAAGGCTTTCTGTGATCCTTTCCACTTCAACTATCTTTTCTGTTTCGGATGTCAGAGATTTCGCGGTAACAATTATCTTTGTATCACGGGTGAGTGTCTCCGTACCCCTGGTTGACACTTTAATAACCTGGCTTCCACCAGGATTTAAGTTGAAATTTTCAGGTTCAACAATCAGTTGTTCACCTTCTTCCGTTTCTGCGAACACATCGACTATATCGTTTATGTCTCCGTGGTTTTCAACGTTCAGCTTGAATCCGGCGCTGTCAGACCAGAGGGTTAATGGGCCTTCTTCGTCGGATGTAATCCTTAATTCGGCTTTTTTGTTTTCATCGAGCTTCTCAGAGACGTCTTTGGTTTGAAAGTCTTCTATGGCTGTTCTAGTCACCTTTAAGGGGATGCTTGTCTCCTCCTTAATCAGGGCTAGTTCATCCGCTCTGAGATTCTGAATTTCAATCTTTGGCACGAATGCCTGGACTTCCGAGCTCAAATGGGATTTCGTTAGCCCCTGTTGAATATCTTGTCGTTCCTCGGTCAAATCCCAAGATAAATAGATTACTGATGCTGCCGAGATTCCAGAAGCAAAGCTGATTACCAGGATAAAAAAGAGTGCAAAAAACAACGGAATGTTACTTGAATCGTACATTTAAACACCACCCTTAGGGATATAAACTACGCAACAATAGTATATAAAAGCGTATTTGGCGCCAAATTGCCTCGAAGGCTTATTATAACTGAATAAACTAAGTAATTCTTGTTGTTTTACGGCTCTGTATTCACCCAGAGGTTTCGAAAAATGAAATATAATGTCAGCTTGGTCATGATGGGCTTGTTGCTTCTGACAATCATCTCTCTTATCTCTCTAGCGCTCTATTCGAGGATGAAATACGACGATCTGAGCGAAGACTATGAGAACGCCATCAGAGAAGTCAATAAGGCGGCAGAAGAGCTTAATCAGACCCTTGCGGAGGCTCAGGCTAAAGAGAAGCTTCTAACAACCAAAGAGCAGATCCTCGTGGATTACCTCGATGAACTGAACCTCTCAAAGGAAAGGGAATCCAGTCTGGGGGTTCATTTCACAGAGCTCAGGGGAGAAAAAGACATCTTAACCGCGAACCTCTCAGAGACCAGGGAAAGGTTGGGGGAGTTAAACGACGAATTCGAGAAAGCCAAGACCAGCCTCGACGTATGCGAGATAGATTTCGACCTCTGCGAAGATCAGTTGGAGGATACAGCCGAAAATATGCCTGCGATGAAGGGTAATTTCAGCGAGCTATTGGAGGAGATGAATGATGCCTGGGCCGATCTCACCCGGATCCTTGACGAATACGAAGAAGTGGATTCTGAGGCAACTGCGTTAAGAAAGGAAATGGTCAAGCTCGAAAACTCAACCGATGATGAAGAAGAATTAGAAGATGCCATCGACGCTGTCAAAGACGAGATTAATGACGTTGAGACAAAGCTTAGTGCATTGAAGCGCTCGATAAACGATCTCGAAGAAAACCTGGACAGCGCCCTTGACAGGATGCGCCTGGAGCTAAAATGGATGACGTCCTAGCAAAGATCAGAGAGGTCAGAAACCTCGTCTACTTTATCCTTTTATACACTGCCAGCCTGGATTTCATTTTTTCCTTTTTGGTCTTCGCGATAATCCTAGACCTATTTGGTGTGAAGTTCCTTTATGCTCTGGTTCCCGCCTTGTTTTACACAGTCTACGCCCTGAGGGAGAACCTGAAGGAAAACGATGTAATCCGGGATATTGAAGCCAATTTCCATGGATTAAACGAGAGATTAAAGACCGCTTACGATAACCAGGGGCAAGACAACGTTATACTCAGAGGGCTAAGAAGGGACGTCATCGTTAGAATGCAAAGCATAGAGTCAAATCCCTTCATCAATCTGGGTTCGCAGGTAAAGAGGGTCTTTTCCATAGTCATCCTCTCATTCATTTTCCTTTCTATTGGAACAATCGAATTCAGGGAAATGCCTTTATGGGATTTTCTGGGGGAAAATCCCGTCCTTAACGAAGCGAGGGATGCAGTCAATTCAATTCGGGGGGGAATAGAAGATCAACTCGGCCTAGACGAGGACCGAAGCTACAAGGGCGGTAACTACTCTGATCCCACCCAAGAGGAGACGTTGGGAGCTGAGGCGGGAGGAAGAAAACCTGGGATATCCTACGGGCCCATTCCTGGAACAGGAGGCGGGGCGGGCGATGATATAAACGAAAACATTTTCGGCGAGGCATCTTCTGCGAGCCTTCAAGGCCAAAACATCGATTTCAAGCTTCACCCCGAATACGGGGGGGAAATCGAGGTAAACGAGGAAGAACAAGAAAACAAGCCATTTCAGGAATTCGTCTTACCTTACATAGAGTCATTAGAGGAGTGTCAGGAGTGCATTGTTGGTCCTGAACACGAAGAAATCGTCAGAAGATATTTTGAAAAAATCGCGGAGGAAAGCTAAATGAAAGTAGGAACAAGCGTCTGGGACAGCAAAGAAGATGAAGAGCCAAAAAAGGATTTGGGCGAAGTCTATGAGCACATGAACGAAACCTATAAGCGAGTTATCGAGGAGGCTGGAAAAGTTGTTGTAGGTCAACGAGATGTGATCGAGCAGATACTTATCGCAATATTCTCTGATAATCACGCGCTTATAGAGGGTTTTCCGGGATTAGGAAAAACCCTAATGGTTAAGACTTTATCACAGGTAATGAATCTCTCCTTCGGAAGGATTCAATGCACCCCAGACCTTATGCCATCTGATATAACGGGGACCTACATCGTCGAAGAGGATGCCGGAGGGAGAAAGAAGTTCAGGTTCGAAAAAGGGCCTGTTTTCACCAATATCCTTTTAGCTGACGAAATAAACCGTGCAACACCCAAGGCTCAAAGCGCTCTTCTCGAATCCATGCAGGAAAGGCAGGTAACTATGGGTTTGGAGACTCACCTGCTGGAAAAACCTTTCCTTGTATTGGCAACCCAGAATCCCATAGAAATGGAGGGGACATATCCTCTCCCAGAAGCGCAAGTTGACCGGTTCCTCCTGAAGATAATCGTTGATTACCCTGAACTGGCTGACGAACAAAAGATAATGGACAGATACACAATCGAATCCCTTCCCAGCGTAAACCGTGTCATAGACAAAGACGTTATTTTGTCAATCCAGGAATTGACCCGAAAGATGCCCATTTCAACCGAGGTCAGAGACTATGCCCTAAATATTGTGTCAGCAACCAGGCCTGGGCCAAAAAAGGCTACCGCAACAAAGTATCTGGACTTTGGAGCATCGCCTCGAGCTTCCATCGGATTAGTACTGGGTTCCAAGGCCAGGGCATTGATTAACGGGCGAAACTTTGTAAGCAAAAAAGATGTCGAAGCAATGGCGTTCCCGATTCTGAGACACCGGGTGATACTAAACTTTGAATCGGAAAGGAAGGGCATGGTCACAGACGACATCATCGAAGAGATACTTGAGGGGGTGGAGGCTTGACCATTGACCCAAGCTTTCTAGACGAGTTAAAGGAGTTGAAGTTCATCTTAAAGCGCCGTGTTCAAAGCCTATATGCTGGAGGCAGGCCAAGCATCCAACACGGTCGAGGCCTTGAGATAATCGACTACCCAGAGTATAGTCCGGGCGACGATTTTCGCCTTGTGGACTGGAGGCTTTATGCTAGAACAGAAAAACTCTACATTAAAAGGTTCGAGGAGGAACGGGACCTTGAGACCCACGTACTCTTGGATGCTTCTGCCAGCATGGATTTCCGAACCACTTCTATCTCTAAATACGATTTTGCAGGAAGCATCGCACTGGGATTCGCCTATATTGCTTCAGTCAACAACGAAAAATTCGCCTTAGGTCTTTATTCAAAAGAACTGAGGGATGTCATCCAGCCGCTCCGGGGGAAAACCAACATTTTCCGGGTCATCGACCTGTTAAATAAAACAAAGCTTAGAGGAGAAACTGATTTGGGTGTTTCTGCGACTCAGTATTCAAAGATGCTGAAATCCAAGTCTTTCGCAGTTGTGGTAAGCGATTTTTTGGAGCCTATTGAATCGTTGAGGGAGGGATTTTACCGTCTAGCAAAGCACGTAAAGGATCTCATAATCGTCCAGGTGCTTGATCCCGGCGAAATCAGTTTTCGCTGGAGCGAAGACGTCAAATTCAAAGACCTCGAAACAAGCCGTATGAAACCGACATATCTTAGTCCAACCTTTAAGGCGGAATATGAACGCAGATTCAACGAGCACATAAATAGTCTACAGGAAATAGCCCATGACCTAGGCTGCGATTTCATCTCCCTAAAAACCGATAGTTCGATAACCGAGGCCTTTGTAGACCTCCTTGGGGGGGCGAAGAGGCATGCTTGAGTTTCTCGGGATAAACGAAGCAGATTTTTTCGGCAACCCAACCGCTTTTTGGGCGGCTTTCTTAGTTGTCCCGATAATCCTGCTTTATCTTTTGAGACCCAGACCTCAGGTGATCTCCATCCCATCACTTATGTTTCTTCGAAAGATCGAGAAATCGCGGAGGCTTCAGTCTTTTTTCACCCGTCTGGTTCGCGACCCGATTCTCATTTTTCAAATAATCATCATTCTGCTTTTGGTTGGGTCTTTGGCTGGTCCATTCACCCAGGTTCGCCAAAGCGTTAATCCCGAAGAAGAGGTCGTTATCGTTATCGATGCCTCAGCTAGCATGAAGGCGAAGGATGGGGCAGAAAGCCGATTTGACGCTGCCTTGGATGTCACAAGACAGATAATCGGGGGATTGGATGAGCGGGATTTTGTATCCATTGTCGTTGCCGAATCTGTTCCTGCCACAGCATTAGTCCATGGGAAACCGTTTGAAGCAACAAGTGCGATGGGACGTCTTAAACCCGCTGACACACCAACTAATCTGGGCGACAGCATACTCTTAGCTAAGGATTTGCTCGCAGAAACTGAGCTACAGAGGGTTATCTATGTTGTGTCGGATTTCGCAGGAGAGAGCGTTACAAAAGCTGAACTGGCAAAAAAGATCGCTGCTGCCCAGGCAATCGAGGTGTCTTTCATCCAGGTTGGCTCAAATGAGGCGTCAAATATTGCCATCACTGCTTTTGAGGCGAAAAGGTCGCTAACCGATAGAAACAGGATTATCGTATCGGCCAGCGTTGAAAACTTCGGAAGTGTTGATGTTGAGACCTCTTTTTTCGTCTATACATTCGAGAAGGAACTGGCCTCTGAAACCCGGATGATAAAGGCGGGGGGGGAGGAGTTCTTTTATTACCAATTCGGAGTAGGACCTGAGGAACAAAGGATCAGAGCAGAACTGACAGATGGCGGGGCGCTTTCATCAGATGATGTTTCCTACTCTTATGTTTCCGGCCTAAGACAGTATAAAATCGCGCTTTTAAGTTATACTGGCAAAGACCGGTTTCTAAGATATGTTTTGGAGTCTCCGCTCAATAACCAAGTGGATATCTTTTACCCCCCAATAATACCTGATTTATCTGCATATGATATCATAATCTTGGGTTCTGTCTCCAAGGAAAACCTTCTTCCCGGAGCAACCGCTGAACTGTTAAGGCAAGTTAGGTCGGGAACCAACATCCTATTTGTCGGATCAAACGATTTAGGAGAAAACATAGATTCAAACCTTGCGCAAATTCTTCCGGTGACCCTTGGCGAGGTGATAACCCAGGATCTTCCCGTCAAACAGGCTATCGAGCATGAGATGCTCAAGGATGTAACTCTAAAAAACATTGTGGTGAAAAAATATTTCTCCTCTCAACCACGTCAGAATGCCACCACACTGCTTTTAGCAGGGAACAATTCCTTGGTGACCTATTTCCCGTTTGGTGGGGGGAAGGCCATGTACATGGGGTTGAATCCAGAAAGCGATTGGAGCAATTTCTATCACAGTGCCTCTTTTCCGGTCTTTTGGGTTCAAGTCATTGAATTCATAGATAGGTTGGAGGATCAACCCACTCAGTTGAATCTGAGAACTGGGGAAATAGTTACTTTACTGTATGCAACAAACATAACAACCCCTGCTTGGGAAACGATCCCTACCGGAAGCGTCTATTTGGACGAGATAGGATTTTATAGGGCTGAGATGGGATATGGTCCAGAAACATTTTCTGCGAGCATGCTTAATGGACTAGAATCGGACCTTAAACTGGGAGAAGTATCAGAAGAGGTTGGGATTGTTGCAGTGATAGTGGATGAACTAGAAGAGATAAGACGCGAGCACTACTGGATTTTATGTGTTATCTGCATCCTGTTCCTTTTCGCAGAGGCGCTTGTACTCAAGGGGAGGGGGAAGCTGTGAGTGTAATAGATACTTTCTTGGATTACGTAGTGGCAGCCAACCAGATTGCATTTGAGCACACTGAACGTCTGCTTTGGATTCCAGCAGTTATAATCCTTCTAGCTTTCTTAATGAGGAAAGGCGGCTTTTCCCTGAAAAAAATCTGGTTCATCTTGAAGAGATTTCTGCTTTTCTCATTAATCCTCGCAGCGATTGCTTCACCTTACATCCTGGAAAGCCAAGAGCTACCAAGAAAGATGCCTCCAATTACCTTACTCGTCGATGAATCGGCTAGCATGGGTCTTTTTGAAAATGTCTCAAATGAAGGCCGAGCGCTCAGACAAGATCTCGTTGAGATAATCGGAAATCTTTCAAGCATCCCGCCAGATGTTTCCATCCAGACATTCAGTAGGGGGAATTCGACATCAATAGGGGACGTCCTTTACTCCCAGTCCGTACACTCTCAGAGCTCATCAAACATCATAATATTACTGAGTGACGGACAAAATATCGCGGGAAAAAATCCCCTGGAAGTTTCTAGGGCCTTAGGGAAAGCTAATTCATCGGTCTTGGTTATCAACCCAAAAATCCAACGCCCGGAAGTTTTAATCACAAACATTGTCGGCGAAAGAAAGATTCCCCTTAAGGCCGAGTACACACTTTATGTGGAGGTCGAAAAAGTCACTCCCAAACCAGTGAACTACAAAATCGAGATATTCGTCGACGGATCAAAAAGGTTCGGCACTCGCGAAACACAATCTGAAGCAAAAAAATACTATCCTCTGAGTCTATCCTTCTCAGATGTCGGCATCCATGAAATCCGCGCAGAGATAACTCCAAGTTCCGCTGAGCAGGACACATTCCTAGAAAATAACATCTTCTATAAGGGTGTTGAAGTCATAGATAAGCCCCGCATCCTTGTGATAGTCGGAAACGAGACATCCTCACCTTTAGTCCAGGTACTGGACGACCTATACGACGTGACAGTCACACGCTCCCCCCAACTATCGCAGCTTTCCCAATACAACGCCATCGTAGTCGACAACCTGCCTACCACAAAGATGGTCAAAGGATTAGTTGACAGACTGAGAGACTATGTCATTGACGGAAACGGTATCTGGGTCGTAGGTGGGAGTAACAGCTTCGAATACGGAGGCTACTACAACAGCGACTTCGAAAACCTCCTGCCCGTCCGCTCGATTCCAAAGCCAAAAGAGCTTCGAAAACCGATAAGCATTGTTTTTCTTCTGGATGTGTCAAACAGCTTCTCCTATAGCCCAGACCCCCAGACTAAAAGCACGAAACTCGACGTTGAAAAAGCGATCGTCCTAAAGATGATGAAGGAATTAAAAGACGACGACCTCGTAGGAGTAATAGCCATGAATGCCGGGGATTTTGCCCTGACGAATGGGATAGAAAGGTTCGGGGACATAAGAGACGACATACAAAACGACATCTTACAATTAATACCTGGAGGAGGCACCATCCTAATAAAATCACTCGAAACATCCCAAAACCTTTTTTCGGGGAGAGGAGAAAAAAAGTTCCTTGTCATAATCTCTGATGGGGTATTTTCCAAATCCCAAAAAAAGCTCAGCCTCGAAAAAATTTCTCAACTCTCAGATTATGGAGTAAAGACCTATACGATCGGCCTAGGCTTTGATACAGACGAATACTATATGAGCGAGATAGCGAAAGCAGGAGACGGCCTATACCTGAAACCGGAGGGTTACCAAAGGCTCAAACTCGAATTCGGAAGGGAAGCAGAGGCGGGAGATTCAGACGCCTCATCTTTGATGGTGAGAGACCAATACCACTACATCACACACAATCTTGAGCTCCCCGAATCTGCGGTTTCGGACTTCAACAAAGTCAACGAGAAATCAACCGCCAGGGTCCTGGTAACAGCCAAGGGGGATCAGCCCATAGTCACAGTGTGGAATTTCGGTTTGGGGCGAGTGGCTGCTCTCTCAACTGACAACGGCCTGCACTGGGCACCCCGGGTCTACGATTCTGAGAAAGGAAGATTGGTGGCATCAATCACCAACTGGGTTTTGGGAGACATGGAAAAACACAAGAAAGTCCGGATTTCCACAAAGGATCTGTTTCTTGGCGAAGAGGCATTATTCGAAATAAAATCTGAATCAAGACCCGAATTGATAATCGAAAAAGGAGATAGCCGGGAAAGGGAGGATGCTCCGCTGAAACGAAGAGAGATGGACTCCTACCAAGCATCATTCATTCCCCAGGAAACCGGTTTCTACAGCATTCTCGCAGCAATCGAAGGCGAAGACGACATCGACCTTATCGCTGTCAACTATGAAATGGAGTTTTCAAAACTTGGCGTAAACGAGGACGTACTGGGATCTATGGCGCAACTTGGGGCAGGAAAACTCTACGGTATGGATGAACTTGATTCGCTAAAAGAGGACATACTCGAATATGCAAAGAAGGAAACCGTCGAGGAAGTGACAGAAAAAAGGCCGCTTTGGCACATCTTCCTGGTATTGGCTCTGGCGTTCTATTTCATCGATGCTGTGTATATGAGGATAAGGGAGCTATTTAAAAAACGATGACCTACCCTAATCTACCAACCAATCACACTATGAAAACTATATAAGGGGAAAAAGACAAATCCTAAACGAAGATGGCAAAAAAACTCTGGGCTGGGCGGTTCACCAAGGAGTTGAGCGAAAAGGCGTTGGCTTATTCGTCTTCTGTGGCAATCGATTCCCATCTCTTTTTCCAAGACGTCTGGCTTTCCCAGGCCCATGCCACAATGCTCGCCCGCCAGGGCGTGATCCCAAAAGGAGATGCCAAAAAGATCATCAAAGGCCTTGCTGCCATCAAGAAGGATTATGAGCGGGGTTCCTATAAGCTGAAAACTCGACTCGAAGACGTTCATCTAAACATCGAAACCGAGCTTGGAAGAAGGATCGGAAAGGATGCCGCAGGAAAACTCCATACCGCGCGCAGCAGAAACGACCAGGTCGTTACTGGTGTGAGGATGCATCTTCGGGAACGGGTACTTGAGATACAGGAAAGCCTAATCGCTGCAGAAAAGACGATTTTGTCTCAGGCCAAACGACACGCCAATACCATAACGCCCGGCTACACCCACCTACAGCGCGCCCAACCGATTACGCTGGGTTTCTGGTTCACAGGCCTTGCGAGCACTCTCATTCGGGACATCGAGCGCCTCGCCGACTGCTTTGGGCGGATGAACAGAAACACCCTCGGCTCCTGCGCTCTGTCGGGCACGTCTTTTCCAATCGATAGAATTCTCACCACTCAGCTTTTAGGATTCGACGGAATAATAGAGAACTCACTTGACGCATCTTCGTCGAGGGATTTCATTTTGGAGTTGCTATCTTGTCTTGCCATCCTTTCGTCAAATATCTCTAGGATCTGCGAAGACCTTGTCTTGTGGAGTGGAAGCGAATTCGGATTCGTAGAACTAGACGATTCACTTTCCACTGGATCATCCATCATGCCCCAAAAGAAAAATCCCGATCTCCTTGAGCTGATGCGGGGTCGGACCGGCGCAGTCTACGGCAACCTCATCCAGGCGTTGACTGTAGTTAAGGGATTGCCTTCTGGTTACAGCCGCGACCTCCAAGAAGACAAGACCCTCCTGTTCGAATCGCTTTTTATCATACAATCCTCCATCGTCATCTTAGATGAAATCCTAAAGACAGCCAAATGGGATAAATTGAAGATGAGGAAGGCTGCCGAAGGGGAAGGATTCCTTCTAGCGACCGAATTAGCAGACTTACTAACCCAAACAAAAAAGATGCCCTTCAGGAAAGCTCACACAGTCGTAGGAACCCTGGTTGCCGCACTCCAAAAGAAAAAGAAAAACCTATCAGACTCAGGTGAAGTCGCAAACCTCCTAAGAAAACAAAATATATCCGTCTCCCAAACCGAACTAGAAAAGATACTCACAGTAGACGGAGCAGTAGCCTCCCACAAAAGCCAAGGAGGAACAGCACCCAAAGCAGTCGAAAAAAACATCAAAAACCTCACAAAACAAATCAAAATCCAAACCAAACAAATAGCAACACGAAAAAGAAAAATCGAAAAAGCAAAAAAGAAAATAGGGAAAACAAAAAAATAGATTAATCCCCTGTCAATTTCAATTCAACCTTCTTCCTCCTCGATTCTCAATTCAACTCTCTCCCCGTTCCTATCATAAGCTGCGATGTCTTCGATTCCTTGGTATGGATTTTTAACTATCAGGTGTATCTTTCCCATTTTTTGAAAGTAGCGGAGATCTTCTTGGCTGGGTCTGAAGCTTCCCCCCGGGTGGCTATGCACTGAACCAACAATGCTTTTGTCGAAGGGGATCATATCCCTTCTTGTTGTTGCGAATCCTTCGCCGAAGGTTGAAGCAGGGATGACTAGGACCTCGGTTATCGTTTCTCCTTCCGCTCTCAGCTGAGCCGTGAACTCCCGGGGATAGATCTCAGATGAAACACCCAAAATGAATTCAAGGGCAACATGGCGGATAAAATTAATCTGTTGAGGCTTATCCATCCTCTAAGAGTCTAATATCTTCAGGAGGTCCCCAAGCTGGGAGATAATGTAGTCGGGTTCCTCGCGTTCGCTTTTGGGTTTGGGATGGTCACCTTCTATATGTTTGTCTAATAATACAGATGTCATTCCTGCGATGTTTGCGCCTAAAACATCTTTTTCAAGACGGTCACCAACCATGATGGCCTCATCCGGCTTGCAGTCGACTTGATCACATGCGTCCAAAAATGAGGTGGTCTCAGGTTTTTCTACACCGCGTTCCTCACTAATAACCACCGAGTGAAAAAAATGCTGCAAACCCAAGCTAATCAGTTTCTCCCACTGCTTGACCGCCACACCATCTGTAATTATTCCAAGTTTGATACCTCTATCTCTGATAGAAATCAATGTGGGAACAGTCTCAGGATAAGGGACAAGATAGGCGGTCTTGGTTGAATGATAAGCAATGATTCCTGCAGCGATTATGTGGGGGTTGCCCTCCTTTCCGTATATCTTCAAGAGTTCGTCGAAGTGTCGGCCGTAATTCGAACCGTGCTTTTTGACCAACTCCATCAATTTCACATAGGCTTCGTCTTCGTCTACGTCAAGCCCAGACTCGATCATCGCCCTAATAGCGTTCCTCCTAGTTGCCTCAGCCAACCTCTTAGTGTCAAAGAGAGTGTTGTCAATGTCGAAGAAAACCGCTTTTACATCCATAATGCCCACTCAACTTATTAATGAACGATTCAATAATCTACTTCGATCTTAAAATATGGATTGGGCTAAAAAACATATCATTTCCATCAACGACTTCACGCGAGCTGAAATAGACTTCGTTCTTGAAAAATCCGAAGTAATGGAAGGACTGCTGGAAGACAACCTCACCTCACACCTTCTGGAAAACAAGATTCTCGGATTACTATTTTTCGAGCCCTCTACGAGAACCAAGCTCTCATTTGAGACAGCCATGAAAAGGCTCGGGGGGCAGACCATAGGTTTCGATTCCGCGGAAGCAAGCTCATCAACGAAAGGCGAAACAATAGCAGACTGCCTGAGGATAGCCGCCGGATACGCAGACATCGTGGTATTACGCCATCCACTGGACGGTTCGGCAAGGCATGCATCAGAATTCCTGGATAAACCGTTGATTAACGCAGGAGACGGAAGCAACCAGCACCCCACCCAGACGCTTCTCGACCTCTATACCCTAAAAAAGAGGTTCGGAAAAATAGACGGATTAAAGATAGCTTTTCTCGGAGACCTTAAATACGGGCGAACCGTGCATTCCCTTGCAAACGCACTTGAAAAATACGATGTAAGTTTGAAGCTGATATCGCCTGATAACCTGAAGATGCCCGATGCCCAAAAGAAGTCGCTTACTTCAGCGAAAATCAAATTCAAGGAGACCCCAAAACTCGACTTCGACGACTGCGACGTCATCTATGCGACCCGAATCCAAAAAGAGCGCTTCCCGGACCCGCTCGAATACGAGAAGGTGAAGGATGCATTCATATTGGATAAGCAAAACACCCAAAAAATCAAAAAGGATGCCATACTCCTCCATCCCCTTCCGCGAGTAAACGAGATAAGTCCAGAGCTGGATTCAGCGCCCTTCGCCCACTACTTCATCCAGGCAAAAAACGGCATCCCGGTCAGGATGACGATCCTCTGCCTCGTCTCCCAAGTGAAATTCTGGTAGAAAAAATGGAGAAAAAGGGAATAAAGATAAGAAACATTAAAAACGGCATAGTCATCGACCACATACCTGCAGGCAAAGCCTTTGAGGTATTAAGGATTCTCGGAATCGACGAAAGCTTCCAGGAGACAGTTACTGTGGCAATCAACGTTCCCTCCGGCGCATTCGGCCGAAAAGACCTTCTAAAAGTAGAGAACCGCGACCTCCAGTCGGACGAAGTAAATAAGATAGCGGTCATTGCACCGCATGCAACCATCAACAAGATCAAGAACTACAAGGTCGAATCAAAAGAGGAAGTCGTTGTCCCAAAGATTGTCGTCGGAGTCCTAAAATGCCCCAATCCTGCCTGTGTCACGAACGCGGGAAGGGAGCCGATAAAATCCGTTTTCGAAGTATTAAAGACCGAGCCCCTCCTATTAAAGTGCCGCTACTGCGAGAGAACGATCACTTAGCGCCTAATATATTATTTATCTTTCTTGGCGATAATATTTTCTAATGAGAAGGCAACTTCAAGATGAGTCAATCCGTTAAAATAAGATTTTCCCGAGGCCAGGGTAGCCTGGAATTCATCGCAAGCTACGGCTGGGCGATAATGGTCGTTTTGGTAGCAGGCGCCGCCCTCTACAGCTTTGGGATAATACAAATTGGCGGCTCAAACGAGGAACTCTGGAGTGAAGGATTCAGCACACTTAAATTACAGGAAGAATCATCGGTTATTGATGATGAAGGCTACGGTTTGTTTTGCTCATACACGTTGAATTTTTTCAACGGCGGCCCAAAGATTATCGTCACTGAAGTGAATTTGACCTCCTATGCTCCATGCGAAACTATATATGGGGATCCTGTTCCTCCGGTTGTTGTTTTAGCTGATCACACTGAAAGCCCGGTTGTAGGCCCCGGAGAATTCTTCACCCTACATGTCCCATTTAGCTTTTCTGATCCCTCCACCCCCTGCCCGGAGAATCCTGCCGCACCCAATTGCTTGAATTATGGGTGGGACCCTCCCTACAACTACGAAATGAATGTCTCCATCAAATTCAGGAAATTCGATTCAAACCTCACACACCTGGATCACGGTGTAATCCACGGATTTTTAGATGTAGTATAAAGATTATTTACCAAGCTCCTTGGACTTTTTCGTTGCCGCAGCTACTGTGTCTCTTAGGATTTCACCTATTTTTCGTTGCCGTAGAACGTTAAGCCCCTCGATTGTTGTCCCACCAGGCGATGAAACTCCCTCAATGAGTTCTTCAGGAGATCCCGTATTTCTGAGGATCATATCTGCCGCCCCCTTCGCGGTCTGGGCTGCGAGCTTTAAGGCGACATCCTCTTCCAACCCCTGTTCGACCCCGGCCTTTGCGAGCTCGTCGATGATAAGAAAAAAGTATGCTGGACCAGAACCGCTTAAGCCGGTAACAGCATCCAATTGGTCCTCGGAAACAGGCAGCACCAAGCCCATGCCTGAAAGCAACTCCTTAAGAATTCTGCCGTCTTCTTCAGTCGCCTTTGCACCGAGCGCAAACCCCCCGGCCATGTGGCAGACCCTTGCGGCAGTATTCGGCATCAACCTCATCACCCTTGAGGTCGAATCGAGTTTTTCCTCGATGAAATCCATAGAAATGCCTGCGGCAACCGAAACGAACAGTTTGTCTGCGCTAACCCTCCTAATCTCTTCGAGAAGCCCCGCCAAGTCCTGGGGTTTGACAGCCAAAAAAATGATTTCTGCCGACTCAACTACTGCGGCTGCGGAGTCTTTTAGCTGGAATTCTAGAACCTTGGAAAGCTCTCCGGTTTTCCCCCGGTCCCTGTCAAAGACAAAAAGGTTTTCTGCCGCAACCTCTTCTGTGAAAAGCAAACCCCTAACAAAAGTCTCACCCATGTTGCCGCAGCCAATTAATCCAATCTTCTCCATGAAAGGATAATTAGCGAGACAACCATAAAAAATGAGAGGAAAGCTTGGGAAAAACCATTTTTTTCTTTCAACTTCCTATAATCTAACCTACTATGGTGCACAAAGTCCGAGATCACAAAGCAGCTCAACAAACTAGGGGAATCGATTCTGTCTTTCAAAAACCCCTCGCCCTTGTTGAATCTCCTCGACAAAAGAGGAGGTTGAGGTGCATTGGTCTTCCCGTTCTTCTAGCAACAAGTGTACTGATGACCTCCTGCGCTTCACAACGCATTGGGATTCCCATAGAAGAACCTCAAAAACCTTTTGCAATAGAGGTTCAACAAGACATTGGAGAAAAGACCATCGAATACACAGTTGAGCAGTTCAAGAATGGATTCAGTAAAAAACATACTCCAATCGAGGA
Source organism: Candidatus Altarchaeota archaeon (assembly GCA_043820265.1). Classification (GTDB taxonomy): domain Archaea; phylum Altiarchaeota; class Altiarchaeia; order IMC4; family JBDREA01; genus JBDREA01. Next base: position 55,787 of record JBDREA010000097.1, read on the forward strand.
AAAGTTCATAGACAACGACGAAAAAAAGAGATTTTCAAACTTTGAAACAGCCTCCCAAGTGGCAATCGAAGTGGCTACCCACCTACAAACAAAAGAAGGATTCAAGGTAACATACGTTGACAGGGAACAACGTCTCCTAAGAGCCTATATCCTTGCAAGACTCAACCTAGAAGAAAAAGCTGCGTCAAATAAACCTTTAATAGTAGATGGCGAGCTTAACAAGGACTATCCAAAAACTCATATGTTTCAACTTATCAGGCAGCCAGATGAGGCCAGAAACATACTATTAGACATCGATGCATGCCTTGATCTCCAAGGAAGGGAAATACTAGACGGCTTTTCCGTAGATTGGAAGGCTAATGAAAGAGTTGTTAGATTAGAGGCATTTCATCCAAATGATTCTGTCTTCGAAAAAGAGTTCCAGAAAAAATGCCCGGAGGTATACAGTCGGGTGGCCAATCTAGCCAAACAAAAGTCAGATTCAATAGAGTCTCCCGGATTGTTTTCCCTAATCGAAAAGCACGGAGGAATAGAGCGGCTGCTTCGGCTTCTTTCGCTTGCCACAATTTATGAGTTTGAGAGGGGAAAAATCGACTCAACCACAGCGGACAGATTCTCAGATGAAGTCATAAAAAAAGAAGTCATCGGAGACCCCCAAAAAATCCAGGAAAGAATCCTTAACCTCCTCATGAACCTCCAAAAAGCCAAAAAAGGAAATGACACACCAACCCCCCACCCCGAAGAACAAAAAAAGAAAAAAACCATCCAGGGACGAGCAGCCTCAACTCCACAAAAATATTCAATGCTCACACCAAACCAAAAAAACTTTCACCGAAGAAAACGTATGCGGTGAGGGCGGTATTTATGCGTGTATTTCCTATATGTATCTACAGATGAAACAAAAGCGTGTGAGGCCGGGCAAGGGAATCGAGGTAGTGTCTGAGGTACCTTCTACAGAGGAGGCTCTGGGGTTACTAAAGGAGGTGGGTATCCTAAAAATCCCTCTCCTGCACAGAAGAATACGCAGGGAGAGAAAGTTTATCAAAAAGGTCCACGACATGCTGCCCGCCAACGATGAGAGCTTGAAAGCTCTGTCAGAAAGGGGCGGTGAAGGCTGGAACGATATGAAGAGAAAGTTAGCTGAAAGTCGACCTTTAGTATCCGGCAAAGATAGCAACTGGACAGTAGAAACACTAAAACATTTCGCAAGTCACGGATTCCAAGCGGCAGCGCTCCGCGATCTTTTATGGCACTGTAGAGGCCTCAACGAACTTGACTTCGCAGCTGACATATCCCAAAACATTAAGAAGGGGATGATTTTGGTATCAGACGGACCTGATGGACAGGCGCGGGAACTAAGCGTTGATGAGGGTCCGGCTCAAACCATCATGTTTCTGACCAGCGAAAACCATCACGGCCAAAAGATTGCGACTAGACGAAGGAGACGCGTAATAGGCATCGGAGTAGGACTACCTCTAACATTGGTTGCCCTCATGTTCCTCCACTTTGATCCAGGGACTAGAAAGGATTTTGAAAGGACACCTGAAGTACAAGGACCTCAACCCAAAGTGGACACCGTCTACGTACCCAGACACGATACTGTTTTCGTGCCAAAGGTAGACACAGTCTATGCCCCCAAAAAGTCCGGCGAAAAAAAGGAGAGAAAACCATATCTCGACAAGAGAAAAGTCGCTTAGTCCAAAGGAGAAAGACATCCCACCGACAAAGCGAGAAAAGACCAAAGTCTGCGTCAACCTAGTTCTATAGATAAAAAAAGACATGTATTCACCGACCAAAGACGGGGCATCAAAGCGATAGGCGGACACCGAAGAAGGGCGTAATAAAAAATATTATTTTTTTATGAATTCTTTTTTTAATACCCTCCAAGGAGGTATTTATTGCACCACCTCCTATATGTTATTCACTGATGAATCCCCAACCTGAGCCTAAAAGTAAGGCCATAAAGAGTGTTTCTCATATTCCGAGTCGAGACGATGCCTTGGAAGATTTAAAGGATGTGCATGTCCCAAGGTTTTTTTGGAGAAGAAAACTCCGTCGGGAGAGGAATTTCCTACGAGAAATACATAGCCAACTCCCAAGGGATAGGGAAGAGTTAGATGCACTATCTGAAAACGAAGATAATGGCTGGCCAGTCCTCCAGCGGAAATTGCTTAAAGCCGGCCAAAAAAACAAGATTTCGCCTGAAGATTTTATGTTTACTATCGAGACACTGAAGTACCTTGCAGAAGACGGAATGCCGGCATTGGAGCTTCGAGAGATGGTGTGGAAGAGCAGAAACCTTGGAGACCTGGAATATGCTGCAGATATCATCGAAAAAGTTCAAAAAGGAGATATTAAATTAGGGGACGGGACCAGCCGCATGGCAAGAAAACTCAAAAGAGAGGAGAGACATGCTTATTCACTCAAAAGCCTGGCGAAACGTCTTCAATCAGCGGGTGAAAGACGGGAAGGCGCTCAAATAGTTATGGGCGTCAGTATCGCCTTATGCGTGGCAGCAGGCACCCTCGTCTATAGCCAAGATATCATTGACTGGATCACCAATCTTGGAAAAACTCAAGAACAAACCACCCAACAACATCAACCCCCTCCAAATATTCACCAAGATCAACCTCACTCAAGTACTCACCAAGATCAACATCATCCAAGCACTCATCCAAATTCTGCCAGAGAAGATGTCATCTATCAGGTAGTCCAACAATTCAAAGAAGGAAATGATTTCAATTCAACCGAGTTGGAAAGGCGATACAATGGCAGCAATCCAGAATTGTATGATCTAGTTGGAAGAGTCGCAGCAAAGAAGGCGAAGGACATTGGCAGAGCAGGCTTATGGCATATTATCGATCCAATAGGTGCGAATAGAATACTTCGATTGTATGCGTTAAGCCACCTAGACCAATCAGAAGATGGGGCAATAAATGGTGTTATCAAAAACCTTCACTCAAGAAAGGAAATCGAGGAAATACTTGGTAATGCCAACCAGGCCAGGGGGACCCTCTTAGACGTCGCGATTCAGCTGAATAAAATCCGAAAACCTCCAAGAAGAACCCCTGACGCTACCTCGGCCTTTCCCGGATTCAACCCGGATGAACTGATTGACTTACCAATCAGCCAAAAAATTAGTAGGCAACAACTCCCAGACCAAAGGAAAAACATTAAACGAAAAGTAGGACATCGAAGGAGGATATAGGATACAATTTTTCCCTTTAGCTCTTACAAAGGTTTTCTCCTTGGCATTCTAGTTTTTTCATTTTGCTGCAGCTGAAGTAGTTTTTGAATGCGTCGGCAAGGGGTGCTCCGCTGCATTCTGCGAGGACGTCTCCTTGGGAGTCAAAATAGACGATGGCCCCCCAGTCGTCGGGGGAGTTCAGCCTGTAAACGTTTTCTTCGCAGCGATAGACTGTCCAGTTTGAATATCCTCTTGTAATAGCGAATTCTTTTTTTACTTCCTCTGAAAGTTGAGAGACTTCTCCCCTACAAACGGATGTTAGGGTCTTAGGTGATAAAGCCTCATTTTCTTCAGGATAGGTAGACCTTTCAGGTTGAATAAAAATTGGGAGGATGAGGATGTGGAAAAATAGAGTAGTGAATAAAGCAGTTCCAAATCCGGTAACTATTGCTTTTGAAGCAAGTTTTCTGGAAAACTTTTTCTCAAGATGCGATTCTCCTCTCCTCTTTTTTAAAAAACTTAATCCAGAGAATAAACCCCCCAAACCAGATAAACCAACAAAGAATACAAGATAGAAACTTAGTGAAGTGATCAGGTTTAGAAATAATTGAATGAATAAAATATTAGATACAAAAAGTGTTGACTTCTGGAAAGATAGAAATTCTCCAAAAGTGAGAACGGAAAATCCGAAAGCCAAGATCAACCATGAAACTATTCCGACACCTACTCCAAGGAGTACTCTGACAAACCAGTTCTTCGGTCCAAGCGATCCTGCGATAAATCCTCCAAAGCTCAGAAAGAATCCATAGACGAGTAGGAGGCCGAAGATTGAATCGAGAAAACCAACCAAAGAAATCAGGAAGAAAGGAATAAACCAAAAAGCTAAAAACAAGGGAAAGCCCTTCAATTCCTTCCCCCTCTCTCCATGTCCTCGTAGGTGAATTTCATTGTTTAGGTAATAGATTTAGGATTATTTATGCGCTGGTTTCCTAAGAAATAAATATCTATGGCAATGAAAATCCCTGATCCAGCTCAAGGGAGGAAAAGAGGCATTAAGGTAGTTAAAGAACCTTTCGATTGGGATAGGCGCCTTTTCTCAGATCCAATTAATTGGTCCTGTAGCGAAGCCTAAAACCGGCCAAGTTGGAAGGGAGAAGGAATTTCTTAAGGGGCTTTTAGCTAGAATCCCAGAAGACGACCTTCGGCTGCGGGCTTTAAGGGATAGGGATGGGGAGGGCTGGAAGGGGGTTGAAAGCGAATTAATTGTTCGTTTCCAAGGAACACTCGATGAAAAAAGCATAAGATATTCTGTGAAAGTAGCAAAACAATTAGCTGAGAACGGGTGTCCTGCGAAAACGTTTCGCCTATTCCTCCAGAAATGTCGCAACCTAGAAGACCTTGATACCGTCTACGAAGACTTTATGGGTATGAATGCCTGTAATGTTTTAAGAGGAAGCGGAAGCCAAGGAGCGCCTCGGAGATTCGAGCAAGGTGAAGCAGCAGCACAGGCGATCGGTAATTTTGCAGTTAGGAGGCGGGGACAGATACTTCGTGCAAGGAGTTTTAAGAGGGCAGGTATTGGGGCAGTCGGACTAACAGGCATTTCACTTGCTGTTTTCGTAGGTTCATTTATTGCTGGATACAAGGGGGCAGAAAGAATTCCTGAAAATGAAATTCCTACGAAAAGAGAGTCATGGGATTATAATTATAAGGTACCCCTTATTCCGGACACAACAAATGCGAAATTAATGAGGGCGAAAAGAGGCGCTATCAGAGTCTATGCGAATGTCGCCGAACAAGGTGGACTCGACGGATTGATGGAGGAGTATGGCGAATTTAGAGGGGAAACCTTTGACAGCATCCGTGTAGCTGCAGGATTAGTCGCACAAGATAGCTTAGGACTGACCGATACGACAAAGATCCCTGAAGAGGCTTCGAAGCTTACATTATATGCTGCATTGGCCTTAGACATGCTAGATAACGGAGGCTTCGTGTGCTTTGAGTTTCAAAAAGAACATTCGGTAGGGGACGTTTTGAAATTCCTGGGGTCAAAGGGGGACATACAAAGCACTATCCGAAAGATAAACAATGCAATAGCAGCACAGAGACATAAGAGGCATGAGATGGAAGACCCGGGGACCGCTGAAAAAGGCGGAAAACAGAAGAAGTTCGCTCCACCTGCTAGCCAGTTCGCTATCTCAAAGAAATCAAAAAAAGGCAGTCGTAGGGGGGTTTAAGCCTACCACTCTTCTTCCACATCAGTGTGTGTGTATTTTTTCCCGTCTTTTCGATTGTATTCTGTCATTCTCGTCATGACTAAGGGTTCAATTGATGGTTACTCACTATTTATCCTATGATTTACTCCGCTGGCTTGATGATCTTGATTTTTTGTTCGGCTGAGACGAAGAGGATGTCTTTGTGTTCGTTGAAGTTCTTGAAGAAGTCGAGTCCCTGTTCTTCAAGCTTAGTCAGCGAGAATCCTGCGATGACGAGGTCGGCGTCCTCGGAATGCTCGGATACGAGCTTTTCTAGGGCCTGCTTAGCCCGGCTG
>JBDREA010000098.1:0-46369 GCA_043820265.1 Candidatus Altarchaeota archaeon
CCCTGGTTCGATTCCGAACCGATTCAAGGCTATCTCAAATATTTCTTTATCCGGCTTCATGACACCTTCAACACACGAATAGATAGTATGTCTGAAATGTCTCTCCAGATCAAACCTGCTTTGAAAAACATTCAATGCATGACAAGTAAGATTGGACAACAACCCAAGTTGATAGGTCTCACCCAATACATTGAGTACGTCCTCGGTTTCAGCAAAGACCTTAGCATCATCTAGTCTGCACTTCCAAAGCCTAGACAAGTCTTCGAGTTCCCCCTCTGAGATTTCCGTCCCCCAGCTAGAAAAGAATTCGGCAAAAAATTCCTTTTCAATGTCGTGGTCTGCAGTCATCAAGGGTTCGACAGTCTTCGTTAAAAAAACATTAGCATCAAAATCAGAAGGAAAAGGATATTTTCTCGCGATCTCAAGTGTAGTCTCATAAGTAGAAGCATAAACCAAAGTATTCCACAAATCAAAGATAACTGCTTTGACCATTTTTTAGAAATAGATATTGTAATTGTTTTGAATATCCCCCACTTTACCAACAGGGCCGTGACCAGGAAAAATCTTTTCGACCTCAAATTCCTCCGAAAACGAAATCAACTTCTCCATTGACTTCTTCAACTCGCCAAAATCCCCGCCTGGAAGATCGGTTCGGCCCACTCCATCAGAAAAGACTGTGTCCCCTGTGAACAATGCCTTCTCCTTGGGACAATAAAGACAAATACTCCCCTTCGTATGGCCAGGAGTATGCAAAACCATAAGAGACAGCCCACCAATCTTCAATTCATCCCCCCCCTTCAATTTTCTATCGACGGACTGAGGGCCGATAAGGTCACCAAACAGCTCGCTTAAAATAAATGTGTCATTTCCAGATTCAAGAACTTCAGCATCAATCTTATGAACAAAAACCTCACAGCCAGATGACTCCACGAGTTTTTCGTTTCCCTTGACGTGATCGTAGTGAGCATGGGTATTTATTAATGAATCTAGCGTTATACGTAACTCCGAAATCGCTCGGAGCACAGGTTCGGGATCAATTCCTGAATCAACGACGACCGAATTACCCTGGTCGTATACCAAAAAACAGTTGCTCCCGCTGGAGTAGCTGATAAGGGGGACAATCATAACAAAGATATTCCCACACAACCAATTAAAACTGTTCCAGTCGGGTACCCCAACCCTAGACGAGAACTCTCAACAGGAAAATCCCGCTTAACAAAATAACATAAATTTCCAAAATACGCCGAGGTAAACGCAAGCCTTCAGCTTGCTGACCTCGACAAGCACAACAAAGAAATGGCCTTTTGCCGAGGTAAACGCAAGCGCTAAAAATCGCCCTGCGATTTTTGCGCCCAATGAGCGAAGCTCATTAGGGCCTACGGCTTGCTAACCTCGGCTACGTACTCAAAGATAACCCTACGCCGAGGTGGCGGAGCCAGGTAACGCGCGGGCCTTGAGATCAAAAAACCAAAATCAACAAAACCGAGTGCGAGACAAGCGAGCCCGTGGTCCTTCGGACCTCTTGAGTTCAAATCTCAACCTCGGCGAACTATAAAAAAAGAATGGCTGAAGAAGAAAAAAAGGCAGAGGAAACAAAGGCTTCCAAGGAGAAGCCTGAAGTAAACGAAGCCCCAAAGATCCCAGAAGAAAAGCCAAAGGCAGCTGAAGCTCCGAAGGTCCAAGAAGAAAAACCCGAAGTAGCCGAAGCGTCAAAGGCTCAAGAAGAAAAGCCAAAGATAGAAGAATCTAAGCCAAAAGCTGATGAAGTATCGGCTGTCAAAAAAGAAGAGCCTAAAACTTCTAAGCCTGAAAAAAAGATTGCTAAGACAGGACAAGAAAAGACCTCCGCTGTAGAAGAAGAAAAACCCGAGGAAACAGATGAGAACTTCCAACACAGAGTCCGAGTAGGAGGCGTGGTCTTAGACGGAAACCTGCCGTTAGAGAGAGCCCTCACAAAGATAAAGGGTGTTGGACCCAGGATTTCAGCTGCCATCCGATTGTCCTATAAAACAGACAAGAAGAGAATCGGGGAATTCTCAGACTCAGAAATCGAAGAATTAGAGAAAGTCCTAGAAAACATCGCAAATCGATTACCATCATGGATGGTCAACAGACAGAAAGACCCAACAAGCGGGAAAAACCTCCATTTCCTTGGGCCAGAATTAGACATGATACATCGAGATGATATCAACTTGATGAGAAGGCTTAAGACCTACAAAGGAAACAGACACAGCCTCAACTTACCCGTCCGAGGGCAGAGGACTAGGACGTCTTTCAGAAAAGGGACAACTATTGGAGTAAACAGGAGGAAGAAATAATGGGCGACCCAAGAAAACAAAGAAGGAAATATTCGCGCCCATCGCATCCATGGAAGGCCGATAGAATCTTGGAGGAAAACGAGCTCCAAGAAAAATACGGTCTAAAAAACAAGAAAGAGATATGGCGAGCCAGATCAGAAATCGGTAGATACCGAGAAATCGCAAGAAAATACCTCGCATCACCCGAAGAAGAAGGTTCAGCCTCAGAAATCAAAAAGACGCTTGAAAAACTCAATAAACAAGGCATACTAAAATCAGAAAAAATCGAGGACATACTCTCCCTGACTGTGGAATCGCTCTTAGAGCGAAGACTGCAGACGATAGTCTACAGCAAAGGTTTAGCAAACACCCCGAAACAAGCCAGACAGCTTGTAGTGCACAGACACGTCCTCCTAGGAGACAGAGTAGTTGACATACCCAGATTCATCGTCCCCGCAGGCGAGGAAGAAAAACTGACTATATCAAAGAATATTGCGATTGAACATGGCCAAAGAAAAGAAGAAGAATCCAAAACCGACTGAAGAAGAAGCTTCAAAGGAAGTCAAAGAGACATCCAAGCCTCCCAAAGAAAAGTCTTCGGCTAAAAAAGAAAACCAGGTAGAGGAGACAACAAAACCTGAAACCGAAGACCCTAAGGAAGGAGAAACGCAAGAAAAACAACAAATCGAAGAAAAGCCCACCCAAAAACCAGCCCCTCAGAAACCAGAAAGCTTCCAGCAAAAAAGAGAGGGTATGTGGGGTGTACTGCACATCTATTCATCAAAAAACAACACAATCCTCCATGTCACAGACCTGACTGGAGCAGAAACCATAAGCATAAAAAGCGGAGGGATGGTGGTAAAATCCCAAAGAGAAGAATCATCACCGTATGCTGCAATGCAGGCCGCCCAAAGGATGGCAGAGGAAATCCAAGACAAAGGATTCACGGGATTACACATCAAGGTAAGGGCGCCCGGAGGCCACAATGGCCCACTATATCCTGGCAAAGGCGCGCAAGCAGCTATTAGGGCAATATCAAGAACAGGAATCCACATAGGCCGAATCGAAGATGTTACACCAATACCCCATGACGGATGCAGGGCTAAAGGAGGAAAAAGGGGTAGGAGAGTCTAGACCATGAATGTAAAACTGCTAAAAAAAGGGAAAACCCGAGTTGAATTCAATGTTAAAGGCGTCGACATAAAGCTTTTGAACACGCTAAGAAGGATTGTGATATCAGAGATTCCGACCATGGCAATTGAAAAAGTCATCGTCGACGACAACAACTCGGTACTCCACGATCAATTACTCGCCCACCGCCTTGGATTGATACCCCTGACAACAGACTTAAAGACATACATTTTTCCATGGGACTGCTCATGCAAGGGAAAAGGGTGCGGAAAATGCACTGCCATACTGAGTTTGGATGTTAAAGGGCCGGGAGTGATTCACACCTCAGACATGAAATCCAAGGATCCAAAAGTGAAACCCGTTTATGATACATCAATAATTGCCAAATTATCAGACAAACACCGTATCAAACTCAAAGCCGAAGCGGTTTTAGGTCAGGGAAGAGACCATATCAAATGGCAGTCAGGTCTGGCAAGTTACCTGCAAAAAAAGGATGACAGCTTTGATTTTTTTATAGAATCATATGGCCAGCTCCCAGTTAAAGAGCTAACAATAAAGGCCTTCACATACTTAGAAGACGAAATCACTGAACTGAAAAAACAGTTCAAGTAACCCGCAAGAGCACCTATATGCGGGGGTGCCTGAGTCTGGTCAAAGGGGCACGGTTGAGGGCCGTGTGGCGTAGGCCTGCGCGGGTTCGAAGCCCGTCCCCCGCAAGAAATCTTAAAAAAAACTAGAAAAAAAGAGGAAAGATGCCCCAGTCGGTAGAATACAAAAATCCTGGACGGATAACATTGATAAAAGAGCTAAGGTCCGCGGCGAAGATAAACGGCGCACCGATTTGGAAGTCTATAGCCGAAGAACTCTCAAGATCGAGGAGGCAACGCAGAGAAGTCAACCTAAGAACGATCAATCAATACACAAAAAAAGACGAGACAGCAATTGTCGCGGGAAAAGTCTTGGGTGACGGATTTTTAGACCATAAAGTGGACATTGCAGCATTCAAATTTACTGAAGGAGCCAGAAAAAAGATAGAGGGAACAGGCGGGAAAGTCCTTAGTATAGACGACTTGATAAAAAACAATCCAAAAGGATCAAAAGTCAGGATTATAGGATAAAGATGATTATAGATGCCAAAGACCAGGTATTAGGAAGAATGTGCGCCTATGCGGCAAAGCAGGCTTTGCTTGGAGAATACATCATTATAGTGAATGCTGAAAAAGCAATCATCACAGGCACCAAAGACACTATTTTGAAGAATTACATGGCCAAACTCAAGATCCAAAACAAAGGCAACTATTTAGACGGGCCATTCCATCAGAAGCGACCCGACAAATTCCTCAGAAAAGCGATTCGAGGGATGCTCCCATACAAGAAAGACAGGGGTAGGCAGGCATATAAGAAAATTCAGGTTTACATTGGCGTTCCAAAAGCAGAGATTGAGGAAAAACACAAGATAAAGGTTACTGACAAGGAACTTAAAGATCAAGTACACGCAAAAACGAATGTGGACCAATATATGACAGTCGGGAACGTATGCAGATATATGGGGGGTAAATGGTGATGGCCCAATCAAAGAGTAAATCCAAAGTTGTGAATACATCAGGAAAACGCAAGGAAGCAATCGCCAGAGTCACAATACAAGAAGGACAAGGGATAGTAAGAATAAATTCTATGCCATTGAAAAACTGCCAACCCAATGCAGCTATGATGACGATCAGACGAGCTCTGGATCTTGCATCAGATGATATTGAGTTAGGCAAGTTGAACATTTCGGTAATTGTGAAGGGCGGAGGAATAATGGGGCAGGCAGAAGCAGTCGCCTGCTCGATAGCTAGAGGTTTGCTCGAATGGAGCGGAAGCGAAAAGCTATTAGAAAGATACCATGGATATGATAGAACGATAATTGCCGGGGATTACAGACAGACTGAAGTTCACAAGCCAGGCCAAAGCAGCAAAGGTCCTCGCCATAAAAGACAAAAATCCTACAGGTAAAACAAGATGATAATTCCAATAAGGTGTTTTAGTTGCGGAAAACCCATATCACACGACTGGGAGGAGTATGACCAAAGAGTGAAAAGTGGGGAAAAAATAAAGGATGTGTTAGACAGTCTAGGCCACAGTAGGTACTGCTGCCGAAGGATGTTTATAGGCCATTCAGAAATCATTGATGAGATAATGGTCTACAAGAGGGTTTGAGAATAAAATGGAAAAAATAGAATACACTCGATATGAGAGGGCCCGTTTGATTGGCGCGAGGGCGCTTCAGATAAAGATGGGCGCCCCGGTGTTGATAAAAGATATTGGGGAGCTTACTCGGCCGCTTGACATTTCAAAACTCGAACTAGAAACAGGAGTGTTGCCGATTACTGTTAAAAGAAGATGATAGATTCAGATAATACGACTCAAGTCGAGGACGACAAACAATACACCCCCCAGCAAGGGGGAGGACTATTGGTTTCACTTGACGACTATTTATCCAATGGAGTGCATGTCGGCTTGAAGTATAAGACAAAGGATATGATGCCTTTTGTGTATAAAGTGCGGCCAGACAAGTTGTGCGTCTTTGACGTCCAAAAAATAGACGAAAGAATGAGTGTGGCAGCCAAGATGATTTCCAGTTATGACCCCAAGGACGTCTTAGTAGTATCTAACAGGATGTATGGGAGGGCGCCAATTAAAAAGTTTGCGAAATACACGGGTGTTAATGCTTTAAGTCGGAGGATGGTGTCGGGAGTATTAACGAACCCCCGTCTCGAAGAATTCAAGGAGCCGAAGTTGCTGATTGTGACAGATCCGACGGCTGACCAGCAGGCAATAAGCGAAGCGACCAATGCGGGCATTCCTGTTCTCGCTATCTGCGACACAAATACGAGAACGAAAAACATCGACTTCATCGTTCCAAGCAACAACAAAGGGAAAAACTCTTTAGGGCTGATATACTGGATTTTGACCAGAGAGGTTTTAAAGTATCAAGGAAAGGAGGACTTCGACGCCCCACTTGAGGAATTCATAAGCAAGGCCGAACCCCAACCCTACATCTTGACCCAACAGGAGCAGCTAAGGCTGAAAAGACAGAAGAACAGGAAAAGGAGAAGGTAGAGGAGAAGTTATCGCCTTGTTTTGTTTCTATTACCTTTTTTCTTCAAAGAGCAGTTTGCAATTGGCTACGTCCTGGAGGGTGGGAATATCAATTTCTAAGAACTTTCGACCTTCGAAAATTCTTTTTCTTTCAAGCATTATAACGGTTTTGTTCGGATTTACTCCCCCATTTATCAGGAGCCTGGCAGTCTGGATGAATCCGTCGCGGATAATGGTTGTCAAATCACGGTATTCACTTCCATTCTCTGCATTTGCCCTCCACCATTCACTGATATCCTCCTTAGGATCCTTCTCAGGGGTACCCAACTTTACAAATCCGCTTGGATCATGGGATAGGCCGCTCACATTCGTTATTATGTTGTTAGGATCGATCCCCATAGCGCATTGGAGGCTGTTGTCTGTGTGCACCAAGGGAAACAGGTCTGGGTCATGACCGATCAATCGCCCACCCCCAAGAATTAGTGGAAGAGCTTGGATATCCGCTCTTTCGGTACTTCTTGGACGTATTGTGAACACACACCCCCTCACCTCATGAGGTGCGCCCCTATTCTTACTATTTAATGCTGACTGGTTCATATATGCATCCAGCAGTGCAACTACCCTTTTGGCAGAGACATTAATTTCTCCGCTACCAGAGTCACCTATAGCCATGAGATCAACGGGAGGATTTCCACCACTGAGGAAGGTTCGGGTCCTGACAACCATGGTGATATTTATGAAGGAAGGATTATGTAAAAGATAGGTCAATAAAGGCTACATAGGCTTCCTGAAGTCCTTCCCCGCGTATTTGGCTTTGCTTCCTAGTTCTTCTTCTATTCTCAGTAGCTGGTTGTATTTGCTGTTTCGCTCGCTTCTTGCGGGTGCTCCGAACTTGCTTTGACCGGAGTCTAACCCAACGACGAGGTCTGCGATGAAGTTGTCTTCGGTTTCGCCTGAACGGTGGCTGACGGTGACTCCCCAGCCGGATTTGAAGCTGAGGTTCGCGGCGTCAATCGATTCAGTCACTGAACCTATCTGATTCACTTTTAGAAGCAGTGCATTCGCTGCCTCCTTTTCGATTGCGGTCTTGATCCTCTCCACGTTCGTTACGAGAAGATCGTCTCCCATGATCTGGATTTTTCCGCCGAGCTTTTTGTTCATCTCAACCCAGCCCCCCCAGTCGTCTTCGGCCATGCCATCTTCGATAGAAACTATGGGGAACTTGGAAACGAGGTCTGCGTAGAAGTCTACCATCTCGCCTGAAGAATACTTCGTATCGCCGACCTGGTAGTGGTCTTCGTGGAAGAACTCACTTGATGCTGGATCCAGTGCCAGGGCGATTTCTGTGCCATATCCCGCTTCTTCTGTCGCCTTCACCATCAATTCAAGGCGTTCCTCGCTTGTTTTAATTGGAGGCACGAATCCTCCTTCATCGCCGAGTTGGGTTGAGAGGGCTCCAAATTTGGATTTGAGCATCTTTTTGATTGTGTGATAGGATTCCACACCCATCCTAAGCCCCTCGGCAAAGGATTTAGCGCCGACTGGCATGTACATGTGCTCCTGGATGTCGTTTTCCATGCCTGCGTGCTTTCCCCCGTTTACGACATTAAGTTGAGGAACCGGGAGGGTAACACCCTTTCTTCCTGAAAGTTCAGCCAGATAAGCATAGAGAGGCTTGCCAATTAAGCCGGCAACGGCTTTGCATGACGCCATTGAAATGGGAAGGATGGCATTTGCACCTACCCTACTTTTTGTTTTTGTGCCGTCTAATTCGTTCATAAGACCGTCTAAAGCTTTTTGCTCTCTGACATCTTGACCTACAATCTTTGGGCCCAGGATTTTATTTACATTCTCAACCGCCTTTCTTACACCTTTCCCATTGTATCTGTCGTCTTTGTCTCTAAGCTCGAGTGCCTCATGGGTCCCCGTAGATGCACCAGATGGGGCCATCGCCCGAAATAGGTGCCCTGCCACAAAAATGTCTGCTTCAACTGTCGGATTTCCCCGGGAATCCAATACTTCTCTCGCTACGCATTTCTCAATTGTGAAACTTGCCATGCTCTCACCTCAAAACCAAACATAAAAAAAAAAAACAAAAGATATATATTGATTGAATGTATAGTTTTTAAATGGCCTCATACAGGGTCACCCAGCAAGAGAGATGAAAAAGGATTTTTGATCCGTGAAGCTGGGAGTTACTATGGGGCTACACCCACCTTCTATTATTCAGTTTTTATTGGATTAATTGTAATCTAATATCCATTGAAATGAAGCCTAAACATATTATTTCTATCGTCTTGGTGTTTGCTGTCGTCTTAATATATTTTTTCGTGATCACGCCCCAGGACAACCGTATGCAGTTTTTCAGCTCCGAGGAAGACATATTCATTAGAGACTATGAACAAGCATATAGCCCAGTAAAAGAGTGTTCAATGAATTTTACAATATATCATTCAGAATGGAAGAAACGGACTCAGAGAAGCATTAATGAAAGAGACTGTGGGAGATTGATTTTGTTAAACCAAGAGATCTTGGGATTGAATAATAGATGCCCTCAAGTTTTTAGGGAGTATGAGGAATTTTTTAACAAAAACCAGGAAAAAATCGAAAATGACGCTTCTTTGTGGACTAACCACATCAGTTTCGAACAAACTTTTAGTGAAATGCGGTATTTTGATGCAAAGGCAAAGGTTGTTCTAAGCGCCTGCAGTTAACGATTTTAGATTAAATTCAGTTTCTTTCTTCTTGAGTTGGGTCTGAGTGAATAACCCCAATAATACCAAGGACAAAACTCCAATTTTGATCAACAATCCAAAAAAATTTTTCTCCTGTTCCAGTAGGTCTTCACTCGTTGAACCGCCTAATCGCTGGTATTTTTCTTTTAATGAGTAGGCAGTTATCATTCCCAGGTCTAAACCACTACTTTCCCTTGTTTCAGGTCTTTTTTCTGCAACTTCGGGGTCGTATGATAATTTATTTAACGGGAAGTCCGATTTGGGGGAAGGCTGACCTTGGAAGATATCACCTTCTGATGAGTATGATTTTAAAAGTTCAATAACCATTTTTTCAGGAGTGTATCCTATCTTGATGAACCTAAAGGTATAAAGACCAGTTGAATTCAAAGAGTAGTGAATCTTCCCGTTTTCATCGGTTAATGCCTCATATACGGGATAGCCTAGAAGAGAGCCGTTTTCATGGATTGAAATTTTTACCTGGCTTACAGGTCTCAGATATTTTCTGTCTCTTACCACAATCTTCGCCAATTGCCCGATAATTGGGGGATCCGGCAAAAACATTATTTTGAACTTCGTTTTTTCCGAATATCTAGACCTAGTTGAGCAAAGCTCTTCGTATTCTTTGAACACGGGGGTCTGGTTTTTTTTCCCGAAGAATAACCCTAATACATCACCCTCTCTCGAACAGTACCTTTTTTGGAAGATGCCCTCGCCTCCCAGCCAGCATTCCCCTGAAATATCTGAGGCAACAGGCATCGGAGTCCAATTTGTGTCATTTCCCCGATAAAAGAATATGTTCCATTCAGCCCCATCACACAGGCATAATGTGGGAGGACATCCAACATCATTTATCTTACATAACCTTTGACCAGTCAGGGATTTTGGAATGGACCAGTAAGTATCTAATAACGTGTTTTCAAGAATCGATTTCAAACTTGATCCATCGTTCACGTTTACGCAATCCCTGTATTGCATGCCTTCTGGGAACTCCACTAAAACACCCACTTCCTTTGAACTGACAGATTGGGTAGATAATATCAGGGATATCCCCAGAAAAACCAACATAGATTTTTTCATTGATCTCAGATCGTAAGAGAGTATTCTTTTTTCAGTTTTTCGCCGTCCACTTCAATTTCGCGAACGAGGGTGCCCTTCCTTTGAGCTTCGATTCTGAAAAGAGAGGCATCCTTTTTTACTTCGTCACCTGCCACTAGATCTGTTATCTCGTACTTGTTTGTAACTTTAGCCTCATTAAAGCTTTGTTTTGAAAAATCAAATAAGGATTCATCGATTATCTTTTTTATTGCATCTTTTGGTAGGACCACATTGCATGCTTTCACATCAAGTTCAGATCCTGGTTTGGGGAGCTTTTTTTTGCATTTCAGCTTATAGGACTTCTCTTTTGCCGACACCAAGTCCACCAGAATTATTGCATCGGAGAGCTTCTGATAAAATTCTTTCAGTTGAGATGCTTGGAGCTCTCCTTTGATCTCAATTGTCCTAAGTGTGCCCTTCTTTTTGGTTTTACCCACAGAAAATCCGAGTGAGCCTAAATCATCTTCGACATCTCGACGAATAAAAACTGTACCCGATACACTGAATGATCCCCCGATTTCGGAAAGCATTTCTCCAAACAAATTTGAATAATCCACGGTGGAGCTTGCTTTAATCGATTTCGCAGAAGACTGAAGAAATATCGAGGGCCCAACATAAGATCCCCTACCGTATCGGATAAATCTCTCATGAACCCAACCCTCAGGGGCCCCCTCGACTAACTGTTTGATGAAATGCATTTCTTCTGGTTATTTCTCTTTGAAGTATAAATATTGATACAGATATAGGTAACTAAACGTTATTCTTTTGTCCTTGGGATAGGGTATCGAGTTGAAATGGAAAGCGCATTATTGGACATCAATTTGACCTTGATCCAGGTTTACGGAATTATTTTTCTTTTAGGGTCTCTGACTGTAGCTTCACTAAGCGATCTTAGGAGGATGGCCGCCCAAAAGGATTTCGCAGAGGTATGGATTATCTTTTCGGCCCTAGGATTACTATACGACTTAGCTAGAATTGTTTACTCTGAATTCGGTTTATTATCTTTTTGTTTGAAGTGGGCAGTGATTGCAGCTATAGGCTACTTAGCTTACAGTCCTAGAATTTCTTTTATGAGTCTGTCCTTTATGGATGTGGCAGCAATTGTTGCCGTGAATTCCATGTTGAACCCAGCGCTTATCGTTGGCTTTCTGGTTGTGTTGATTATTTCTTCAGAGTTCATGTCTCCGATTATGAGAAGCTATGGAAGTATGGAGGCCTACCCATTTCTTCCGATTATTTTGTTTTCAACAGTGATTATTTTCTGTTTTTCGCAACTTGCGAAAGCAGATATCGAGGTATTGCATATCTCATTTTGATGGAGAGAAAAAATGAGCTCAGATAAATTGAAGGGTAAACACAAGATGATTCTCGGCACCACCATAATAGTCGCTTTAGTAGTACTCTTCATATCTACTTTAACTGTGGGTGCCCTGACCTACTACTTTCTTTTTTCAGATTCAGCTGAAAAACCACTTGAGGAACAAAACATCGGGCAAACAGATAACCAAGCCACTGAAGTCATTCCGACTTCATCTACTCTCTACGGAAATTCGCCCGAGTCCCCAAAAGTAGACTCCACCTCGACAATCATGGTCTCCACTTCGACTTTCATCCCAACAACGACCTCATTAAATGATACCACGACTGCTATTCCTGGAAAAGTTGAATGCGCCACAATAAAAGACTGCCCCGAAAACACTGTAACGTATATCTGCAAGGAAGGAAACGTCATCAGGAAAACCCAAAGCTTCTACTGCACATACCCCGGAACCGAGGAAAGCAGATGCAAGTCAAGGGAATACCAGTACACCGAAGACTTCTGCCAGAAAGGAGAGCGATGCATTGATGGAATGATCAAATGTCAATCCATAATAAATCAGGGTTCATGAACAGGACCCTTTATGATACCTGTGGCAGTTCTCGTCGTACTATCTCCACCGATTTTGGCATCGTAGGTGATGGCAATATTGACGTTTAGATTCTCCTCTTTTGGGCTTCCTGGAGCGCATGCTTCCCCCCAGATACCGAAGTGCTCTCCCTTTGGAACAAGTACACTGCTACCCCAATTCATCGGTTGGTTAAAGTCGCCGTATTCTACCCAAACATTCGTGCACCCCCCACCTGGGAAGTTGACATCAGCCATCGTAATCTCGATTGTAGTGCCCAACGTATTTAAGAAAGTGCCTCTGAACTCATAAAAATCTGTGAGGTAGTTCACAGTTACCGTATTAAGTTGAGGCTTAATCGGAGCGAATCCTTTCATTGTGTAGACTTCAGCTGAAATGTTAAAGAATCCGAGGTCCCATAAAACCACACCCACCATGAGGACGACCATTATAGCCCAGCCGTAGTTGAGGAGGAACTCCATAGCTGCCTGCCCATGATCCCATCGGCCAATATATGGGTCTTTCATTCTTTGAAAACTTTTCTTATGTCTGTGGTCGATTTATGAAGAATGTAACATGACAGGAGAAGCGCGATAAAACCTATTATTAAGGTCACGTTCCGTACCGTATCACTAAGTTGACCAAGTAAAGACACGGTCACACTCACGATAACCAAGACGAGGGCAGGTGTCAGATGTTCGTAGGCTTTGAGGGCACCTAAAGTCTTTTTTTGCAGAGTGACGAGTTCATCTACGCTCTTTTGTAATTCCTCGATCGAAGTTTCGTTTTCTTTGTTGTTCATTTTTTGCCTTTTTCGGCTTTTTTAGCTATGGGTTTCCCTTTTTGGATTTGTTCTTTTTCTCGGATCTGCTTTTTCTGCCTGAGCTTGGACGATTCGCCCCACATCTGTTTATATAGAGTCATCGGCGATATAAAGCTGTCGTATATCTCAAATGATTCTGTGAAGTAGCTGGAATAAAAGTTTATTAGCTGGTGGGTGTTCATTCTTTCAGTTACTATACCTGAAACCGATAACGCATTCATTAGAGTGTCGCAGCGGGAAGATAGTTCCTTCAAAGTCACTCGGTCCCCCCCTGATTTATCGATTGAAATAACAATATAGAACAATCTGTCGCGTATTTTGTTTATCTTGATGTGCGCTCGCATGTATTCCGAGAAATGCTCATAATAAGCCAACGCCATCTTATCGTCGCGCTTTTGTATCCGCTTTTTTAACTGTCCAAGATAATCCTCTAAATCCAGGTTTGTTGTCCGCATAACAATCTGAATTGGAAAAGTTAGGTTGTTTAGTAATTCCAGAAATCCATAGATGACGGAATCCTTGTCCCCCTCCTGTAAGGCGCCGAAGTTGACAGGTTTAACTTTGACCAAAGCTAAGACCTTGCATGTCTTTAAAAAAACACCGTCGGCTCTGACCGAAGAAATCTCCATCATCTGCTTGACCGCGGGGCTCATCCATTTCTGCTTTCCGCCGCCGAAAAAAGGGATGTTCATGACAGTAAATAATAGATTGTTTGGATTAAAAGAATCACGCCTCTAAATAGCCTCTTCCGCTATGCTTTCCTACATCCTAGATCAAGTATATGATGATTGCCCCAAAAAGGATACACAGACCCCCAAGAAGCTTAGATTTCCATGAATCCTTTTCTCCAAGCAGGAAGTAACTAAGAAGGAATCCTATGACAATGTTGACTTTGTGAAGCGGTACCACGACGTTGACGTCGGCCAATGCGAGAGCTTCATAGTAGGCAAGAAGGGATAGAAAGGAGAGGAACGATATGGGAAAAATGCGGTGTGCCTCCTTTTTGATAAGCCCCCACTCTTTTCTGAGGTGCCCATCTCTCACAAGAAGCAATCCCAGAAATGAAATAGTCACCACAAGTGTGATCGGTGGATAAAGGACTCTTGAACCGTGCTCGACTCCTGCCTTCGCCGATACTGCGGCAAAGCTATAGAAGAATCCTGAGGCTAGTCCGTGAAAGGATAGTTTTTTTGCCCTATAGAAGATAAGCGACCCAGAAAAGATCAATAAGATGGCAAATATCAAAGAGGTTGTAGCTTGTTCCCCTAAAAAGAGAAATGCGAGAACAAGGACAAATACAGTTTGAGCATTTCGCATCGAGTATGTAGAAAAAAAATCCTCTTTGATACCAACCATAAGATAGTAAAGCCCAAGAGCTCCTGTCACTCCACCAACCAACACTGCAACCCAGTACCATTTATCAGCTGAAAAATCACCGAAAAAAACGACTAGAGGAAGATACAAGATAATAATGAATCCCCTAAAGACGAAACTCAGCGCAAGGGGATCGATATGTTTCAACTCCCTTTTACTGAGAGCCACCCAGAAAGCATTGAAAAACGCAGCCAACAAAACAAAAATCACCCAGGAAACCATATCTTCAAATAGAGTTTTGTGAATTAAATACAGGGGAAAATTATTTTTCTGCGTTCTCCCAAAGCAAGGCAAAGTAGTTTTTGAATGATTTTGCCACGTCGGCGCCTTCAATGACTGTGGCGACTGGTATTTCACTCCATGTGATCGTTGCGGTTTTATTTGCGTAGATGAAGGTTGTGGTCGGTGCCGCGTAAGAGTCGGGGATGAAACGAAAGGTTGTGTATGCAATGGCGACACTCTCCGATTGTCGCGCGGATTCCTGAAGGATGACCTTTGCGCGTATCTTCTTTTTTCTCTTCGCCATCTGGAATTGATGGAAGTTGTGGTCCATTATCTCAAGGAACCGTCCTGATGAGCCGAATGCAACGTATTCTTTGCAGTTTAATATGTCGTTTAGTATTGCCCTTATGCCCTTGCGGCCCTTATAGACTTGCGCCTCTTCTTTCTCTTTTGACTGCGAATGTATTGTCTCTAATTCTGGAAGGATGTCCTTGGCTGCTTGTTCCTGTTGTTTGATGATCTCAAGGAATCTTCTTGGAGCAGTGGCTTGGAAGACACGTCTGGAAGATACGATGACATAGGAAACGAGCCCTTTTTCGATGAGACCTTCGATGGCGTCGTAGGTCGTGGTTCTGTTGACTTGGGCTTTCTTTGCTATCCTTCCCGCCTGTGTTTGGCCCAGTCTTAAAAGAGCCAGGTATACTTTTGCTTGACTTAGGGGAAGACCAAGACGCATCACTGAATTCTCGTCCATTATGGGGGTGTGGGAGATCCCAGATTTAAACTTTGTTGTAAGGAACCTCACAACATCAATTAATAACTTGGCGCTTCGGGCTTATAAGTGAACTCCCGATAGACCAGTGGAAAAACATTTGAGGTGAAATTATGAAAACAAAAATAGCACTTTTAGCAGTAATCATGCTACTTGCAATTGGAGGATTACTGAGTGTAAATCTGCGAGAAAACACCATCTATGACCCAAACATAGGAACAATAACAGGAAAAGCAGTCGCCCCACTAACAGTTGTTCGAATCGGTTATCTTCCAATTGCAAGCGACCTGAGCTTTTTTGTGGCAAAGGAAAACGGTCAATTTCAAAAACACGGTCTAATCGTAGAACCCATAAAACTTCAATCAAGCAACCAGGCCATAGATGCACTAATCGCAGGCAGGGTCGATGGAACATCAATAGTAGCCCTGGAAGCCCTCCTAGCACTAGAAGAAAAATATCCAGGGGAATATGTTATCTATGAGGTGACGGCGGCAGAGAAAGACACGGAAGTCCACAAGATCATTGTGAAAAAGGACTCGGACATCAAAACGCTAAAAGACCTCAAGGGAAAGACCATCGGCACTTTTCCAGGATCCCAGATGAAGGTGTTCACGAAACTCGTACTCGGTAACTACATCGACACGTCAACCATCACCATCTTCCAGATGGCACCCGCCCTGCAGACGCAGGCTCTAGCTTCTGGTCAAGTAAACGCTCTCTTCACCCTCGAGCCAGTCGGCACGATCGCAGAAAAGAAGGGAATTGCCAGAGTAATCGCAGTAAATCCGCTCTACAACGAACTCCTCAAACCCTTCCCCACAGCAGCGTCAGTCTTCTCAAAGGAATATGCAAACGAGAATCCGGGGGCTGTGGCAAGCTATGTCAAAGCGATCGAAGAGGCCCACGACATCATAGAAAAAGACAAAGTCCAAGCGAAAAAAGAGATGGAGAAGTATACCTCCGTCGGCCCAGAGATCTCCTCAGAAATTGGGACCTACAAGTACTGGGGAGTGGAGGAAATCGATGTGGATGCAATTGAAAAATTGATCCAACTCTACGTAGACAATGGACTTATGAAAGGTCCCTTAGACGTTGAATCCCTAATCTATAGGGGATAGTGTGTAACAAAGAGAAAATGGGATGAAAACCGTTGTGAACATAGAAAAACTGGCTAAGAGTTACCAGGGAGAACCAGTCCTTGCCGACCTCTCGCTACGAATCGGCGAGGGCACCTTCATATCCCTTGTGGGACCAAACGGCTGCGGCAAGACGACATTGGTGAAACTCATAGCCGAAGTCGAGCAGCAAGACTCGGGAGACATAACAGTGAGAGACGGCACGAAGGTTAGCTTTGTCTTTCAGAACTACCAGGAGTCGTTTCTCCCCTGGAGGACGGTCGAAGACAACATCGCATTGCCTCTAGAAATCACAGGGGATTTGAAGAAAGACGACAAGCTTGCCTCCGTAATCAAGGAATTCAACCTGGGCGAACACAAGAATAAACAACCCTATGAGCTCTCCGGAGGCTGGGCTCAGTTGACAGCCATCGCGAGAGCCGTGGTTGTGGACCCGGATATCCTCATCCTCGATGAACCATTCAAATCCCTCGACTTCCACGCCGCACAAAACGTTATGGGAAAGCTCCTCGCCTACTGCGAGAAGAAGCGGATAACGACAATTCTCGTTTCCCACGACATCGACCAAGCCATCCTGTTTGCCGACAGGCTTTTAGTATTCTCTCAAAGACCAGGCATAATAAAACACGACTTAGACATCCAACTTCCAAGGCCCAGGAAGGTTGCACACCTTGGGGAAACACAATTCTTTCATCTGAAAAACACCACACTAAAACTCATCTACGATGGCTTCAAAAACGCTGGTTAGCTTGATTATCATAGTCTGTGTATGGCTGGCTTTAAGCTCATCTGGATCGATAAAAAAAGCCCTCCTCCCACCACCAAACGAGGTCTTTATTAGTCTAACCCACCTGGTAACGACCGAGGAATTTTACATTCACTATGGTTCGTCAATGAAAAGAGTTTTAGTGGCAATTACAGTGTCCAGCCTTTCTGGTATCGCCCTTGGGCTTGCTATGGGTCTGTCAAAGACTATCCACGACCACCTACACTTTCCCATAGACTTCCTGCGCACAATGCCCTCTCCTGCACTAATCCCTATGGCACTTTTGTTATTTGGCATCACAGAGACAGCAAGGATAGCGGTGATTACCGTAACCTGCACGGTGATGATGACATTAAACACAATCTACGGGGTTGCAAGCGTAAAAAAGACCCGACGTAATTACTTCACAATAATCAAGGCAACCCCCTATCAAACCCTCACAAAACTCGTAATCCCTGAAGCAATGCCTTACATAGTTACAGGCCTAAGGACGGCACTCTCAGTCAGCTTGATCGTTGTCGTCGTAACAGAGATGATCATGGGCACGGAATCAGGTCTTGGGTATATAATCTCCGAAAATCAGCTTCTCTACGAAATCCCAGAAATGTACGCCTACATCCTCGTCTTGGGGATAACAGGCTACCTCCTAAACTATGCAGTCGTCCGACTTGAAAAAAAGATCCTTTACTGGACAGGCCAATAGGTGACCCTAAATGTCCTTGAGGCCTATAGAGGAATCTTCAAACCTTCCCCGAAAAGAATTGCCGTTTTTCAGCGTGCATCCCCTGCGATAGTCGTGGGCAATACAAGAACCGTCACAGAACCTATTGTTATCTAAGTGGCATCTATCACTCATAAACCATCAACTCCGACTTGGTGGACTAATCAATTAGATGGAAGATGTTTAAAAAAGAGGGATATTACTAAATATTCTTCCGGCACTTAGAAAAAAATTGCGTAAACGATTATCAATCCAAAGATCAAGATGACTGGCACCAGTATGTAGGCCAAAAATTTCGCCCCATCTCCGCTAACCACCACTTCCTCATCATAAAATGTGTCTTCGTCTTCCATTAAAACCACAAGAACAAATAAAAAGGCAGAACAAGTTAAAAAACAAACTGCTCTCAAAAAGGAAAGTGTCTGTTTAGCGGGATATACATAAGACCCCCCCTCGGTCACGGAAAAGTTCCGCGCCCAAACTTTCAGGCCATTGTTCAATTTGTCAAATTTTGGGGGTCTTATGTATATCCCAGTGTCTGTTTAGCCCTGGGAGGATTCGAACCTCCGTCGTCGGTTCCAAAGACCAACAGGATAGGCCACTACCCTACAGGGCTGTGAGAATTGCTATTATATGCTGAAGGAGGCGAAGCCTCCTGAAGCTCCCTTCTTTCTTTTTCGTCACGCTCACGACCGGAGGTCGTGGCGCACAAGGAAACTTTGTTTCCTTCGTGACGTTTTTCTTTCTTTCCGTAAACGCTTTCTTTCTTTTCCTAAAAGAAAGAAAGGGTTTGCGCCCACCGGGATTTGAACCCGGGTATTCAGCTTTCTCCGATCCCTTGTTTCGATTTCTTTCTTTTTCGTGACGCTCACGACCGGAGGTCGTGGCGCACAAGGAAACTTTGTTTCCTTCGTGACGTTTTTCTTTCTTTTCTAAAGAAAGAAAAAGGTTCTTGGAAGGCTGAAGTCCTAAACCAGACTAGACTATGGACGCGTAGTTTGGTTTTTAAATTTCTAGGAATAATTTAAGACATTGTACTTAAAAAAAGTCTTTTTTAATTTTTGTGAGGTGTTTTTGGAAGATGAAAGATGGTTTGATCGCTTTGAATATGAAGGTTTATGAGCAGTCTACTGGTGATGGTGGATTTAATATCGCTAAGTTGTGCGATGATGTGGCGTCGGAGTCGGGTGCTGATTTTGTGGTTTGTCCTTCTTCGGATTTGATTTTTAGGGTTTGCCAGGAAGTTGATATTCCTGTTTTTGCTCAGCATGTTGATAACTGTGGTTTTGGTTCTCATACGGGGAGGCTTCTTCCTGAGGCTGCTTTGGCTTCTGGAGCCTCTGGTAGCTTGATCAATCATAGTGAGCGTCGTTTGCAGCTTGCAGATATTGAGGCTTTGGTTGAGCGTTTGCGGGCTTTGAAGATGACTTCGATTGTCTGCAGCAATAATATTGCTACGACTAAGGCGATTGCTGCTTTGGAGCCGGATTACGTCGCCATTGAGCCGCCTGAGCTAATTGGGAGTGGCATCAGTGTTAGCGCGGCTCAGCCTGAGTTGATTACTGGAAGCGTTGATGCCGTCAAGGAGGTTTCCGGTAAGGTCAAGGTGTTGACTGGGGCCGGGATTTCGACGGGCGAAGATGTGAAGAAGGCGTTAGAACTTGGCACGGTCGGGGTGTTGCTTGCATCCGGTGTTGTCAAGGCCAAGGATCCTAGGATTGTGCTTTTGGATTTGGTTGCCGGACTGGAATAAGTTTATTTTTTGGGGTGGTTTGAATCTTTGTTTTTGGTAAGCAGAGGCTAGTAAATATTGCGGGAGTTAAGGTTGGGGGGCAGGTTAATGTGCCATGTTGCCTTATCTCGACTATTTTTTATGAGAGGGAGAGCCTTTTTTTGGATAATGAGGAGAAACGCTTTGATGAGAAGAAGGCCGAAAAACTGATTTTCGCCCAAGGAGCAGGCGGTTGATGAAACTGGCATTTCTGGGATGGTTGACGTTTATTTATCGGATTCTGTTTCGGCTCGTCGGAGGTTGGATTTTGTCTCTGATTTGACGGATTTGCCGATTTTGATTGATTCCACTGAGGCGCAGGTAAGGTTGGATGCGGTTAATTATGTCGAGGAAGTAGGCCTTATAGATCGTGTGGTCTATAATTCCATCAATGCTGGAGTCAGTAGTGAGGAGATAACGGCTTTGAGAGATTCTTCCATTTCTGCTGCGATCGTTTTGGCTTTTAACCCCACGAAAAGCGATGTTTCTGCACGTATCGATATGCTTGAAAACGGAGGAGGTGCCACAGAAAAGGGGCTTCTTGAAATCGCAGCGAAGTGCGGATTAAAGAAGGTTTTAGTGGACACTGGTATCACACGGATTGGGGATGGAGCCGGCTCTGCATTTCGGGCGATTCCTGTGATAAAAGCCAAATTTGGGTTACCTTCCGGCTGTGCCCCCCACAATGCGGTCTCAGCTTGGGGGTGGTTTAAGGAGATTGGTAGGCCTAAACATGTGGATTGGTCTTCTAATGCGATGGCTGCGATGCTTGGGGCTGACTTTATCTTGTATGGTCCGATAGAATTCAGTCGAGAGGTTTATGAGGAATTGGCTTTGGCTTCGAATTTCCTTTCAGAAGCGGGCAAGGAGATGGGTCTTCGGATACCAAAGGATAATCCCTTCAGGAAGTTGAGTTATTAAAGATGGTTGCAAAAGATGGAATTGAACTGGAATTCGATCCTAATGGATTTATTGTAGTTGACGTCGACTCTGAGAAAAAGAAGGTTATTCTCAGACTTTATGGATACGACCGAAAGTTGAAGGGAAGGTTGGAGGGTTTAGACTATGAAGTCTTGATGAGAAAAGTGCTTAACGATGAGTGGGTTAGTCGTTTGGATCATGCAGGGTATCTTGGGAGAGAGCTTCAGAAAGCGGAGATAGCAATAAAAAATAATTTGAAGTATGTTCAAGACGATCCCTTGGGATTTGATTCTCTTTCCAGACGGTAATCGATGACTATCTCTTCTAGGTCTCGTTGGAGTCCTTTCTTTTTTATTGGTGTTAGGTCTTTTTCTTTTACATAGTAGCAGTCGTTGAGGCTTCTAAGTATCGCTGCATCTGCCGTTCTTATCCCTTTTTTTATCAGGAACTCCCGGTCTTTTAGGTCTCCGATAAACACTACTTCGGCTTTTTCCAGCTGATTCCAATCCTTTTTCTTGATTTTTCTCCGAAGAAACGTCAGTCCACCGTATTCTTTCGGAAATATTCCAACGGGCTGTATTTCCTTTTGTCCGATTTTTTCCCATAGGATCCGGTATTCTTCGATTTGTCCTGCCTTCTTTTTCATTTTAGCAAGGCTGGAATCAAGGTTTCTTATGACGTGTTCTCGTTGACCTATCTCTTTGTCTTTATGCAATTCCAAACGATATATTCTCTTGGCTTGTGTAGTCTGGTCGTTTAGTGCTTTGATCTTTTCCTCGTTTTGAGTAATCTTTTCTTTGAGGAGTTCGACTTGTCTTCTGAGGTTTCGAAGCATCTGTTCTTCTTGGGATAATTCCTTTTTTTGTGGGTGAGATTTCTTTTTTTTGGGTTGTGGCTTCGGTTCTTCTTCAGAGAGAAACTCTGCTGCTGCTTCGATGGATATACCTTGCAGTACAAGATCTTTTACGTCGTCCCCAAGTCCTTTGGATTCTATTTTTTGGAACTTGTTTTTGTAATGTTGAAACGCGTTTAATGCTGCAGCTAATGCGTCTCTTTGATGGACGTCTCCTGGATTGAATTCCTTTGTCATTTCGTTTTTCTGCGAAACTGGTAGGGGCTCTTTTGGAGGGAAAACGGGTGCACCCAACGAAGAAGCAATCTTTGATACGAAATCGGGAACTGGGGAAACGTCTGTTGCCACAAGAGAAACGTGCCCTACGGAAATCAGATGCTCTATGGTCTTTTCAACCCCCACATGACGTCCGCTGAATAGTTCAATTATTGATCCAGAAAGATCAATGGATGCTAGACCGATTGTTGTGCCGGGGTCTATTCCCACGATGAGATAGGGGGGCATAGTAGGCCTATAATTTCTAATCTATGAGTTTTGTTTGCTTCTTTTTTATGGGGTATTGTCCTGTGAGACAGGCCACGCAAAGTTTTTCCTTTGGAAATCCGATGGATTCGACGAGTCCTTCTATGCTTGTGTAGTGTAGACTGTCTGCACCGATTTTCTTTCTTATTTGGTTGACTGTCTTTTTGGAAGCTATGAATTCGCCCTTGGTTTGCATGTCTATCCCATAAAAGCATGGATGCTTTATAGGTGGGCATGCAATCCGTACATGAACTTTTTCGGCGCCGGCATCTTTAAGTAGTTTTACTAGCCGTTTTTGAGTGGTTCCTCTAACGATTGAGTCGTCTACTAATATGACCTCTTTGCCTTTTATCTCGCTTGTGATGGGATTCATTTTCAAACGTACGTTGAAGTCTCTCATGCCCTGCTCAGGTAAAATGAATGTTCGGCCGACGTAGGTGTTTTTCATTAATCCCTCAGAGTAGTATATTCCGCTTTCCTCTGAGTATCCGATTGCCGTTGTAATTCCCGAGTTCGGGACGGGTATCACTATGTCTGCGTCGATGTCTGGTAGTTTCGCTGTTGCCTCGTGGTATAGGTTCCATCCAAGCTTCTTTCTAACTTCGAATACTGATCTGCCGTTGATGACAGAGTCGGGTCTTGCGAAGTAGACGTATTCGAACATGCAGTGTTTGACTTCGTCTTTTAAGCCGAAATGGGAGGACAACTTTCCCTTCTCGAGAACTAGTATCTCTGAGGGTTTTACGTCTCTTACAAGAGGGACCTGTATTGCATCGAGTGCGCAACTTTCTGATGCGAATACGTGTGTTCCGGCCTTATATCCATAGACCAGCGGCCTTATTCCATGAGGGTCTCTGACTGCGATCAACTTGTCTCCCGAAAGAATGGTCAGGCAATATGCGCCCTCCAGGTATCTCATGGTCTTTTTGATGGCCTCGACCAGGTCGCCGCATTGGATATGTTCTCTTGCTATGATGTGTGCTATAACCTCTGTATCGGAGGTCGTGGAAAATATGTTGCCTCTGTGCTCCAATCTAGTCTTCAATTCAAAGGAGTTGACAATGTTTCCGTTGTGGGCTATCGCAAAAGAACCCATTGCGTAGTTGATCAGAAGTGGTTGGGCGTTCTGGAGCCTGCTTTCACCGGTCGTCGAATATCGGACATGCCCTATTCCAACGTTTCCCTCAAGATCTATTTCCCGAAAGACTTCGGAGACCAACCCCATGTTCTTATAGGCGCGGACCTTGCCTTTGTGGAATGTCGCCATACCAGCGGACTCCTGGCCGCGGTGTTGCAGCGCATATAATCCAAGATAGATTCGAGAATAGACTGGTTCATCAGACATTATCCCGAAAACAGCGCATTTATCCCTCATTCTTTTTTTACTCAGAGGAGTTTATTATTTCTCATTGGAGTTATATAAGCGTCAAAATGAGGTTTCAGAGTTCGACTAAGGGGATTTGCGGGGAAGGTTTCCATGCCTCTGGAATTCGTCTGGGAAAGTGCGGGGTCACATTAATATTGGCTGCTTGTCCGTGCACTGCAGTGGGCGTCTTTACAAAAAACTCTGTGAAGGCTGCCCCTGTTGTTTTGTCCAAACAGAGGATTGGGGGCAGAATAAAAGCTATTGTCGCAAACTCCGGGAATGCTAATTGCTGTGTTAAGGGCGGATTGGATGATGCCAAAGCGATTGGGGATTATGCTTCTGAAAAGCTTGGAGTCCCTAAAAATTCCGTTTTGGTTGCATCAACGGGTGTAATTGGAAAAAAACTGGATTTGGGTTTGATAGAGGAGTTGACGAAAAAAGCGGCTTATAAGCTTAAATCCAACTCTCAGGCGAGCTTGGATGCCGCAAAAGCCATCATGACCACCGATACGAAAGCTAAGATGTATGCTGTAAAGAGCGGAGAGTTATTTGTGGGAGCAATAGCTAAGGGTTCGGGCATGATTCACCCGGATATGGCGACCATGCTCTGCTTTATCACAACGAACGCGAAGCTGCCTAGAAAACAGCTTCAATCTAGCTTAAACGATGCTGTGGCTGAAAGCTTTAATATGGTTTCCGTAGACGGCGACCAGAGCACAAACGACACAGTGATTCTTTTAAGCAATGGGTTTAAGAAATGCAAAAAAGATCTATTTCAGGGAATGCTTAAGCAAGTCTGTGTGGAGATAGCTAAAAAGATCGCAGCGGACGGGGAGGGGGCGTCCAAATTTTTCGAGGTGAATGTCTCCGGCGCTAGATCTGAAAAAGAAGCCAGGATAGCAGCCAAAGCCGTCGAATCTTCTCCTTTGGTGAAGACTGCCTTATATGGCTCTAATCCGAACTGGGGAAGGATTGCGGGAAAAATCGGTTCAGTGATCGATGCTAGATTTGAGCGGATGTCGATAACGTTTTCGTCCAAAACTGAAAAAGCAAAGGTTCTCTCCAAGGGCGTGGGGATAAAATCAAAAGATTCTTTAACTCTCAGAAAAGCCAAAAAGATCCTCAGATCAAAGGAGATAGTAGTCACAGTGAATCTCGGATCTTGTAAAGGTAAAGCAACCGCTTGGGGATGCGATTTGACGCCAGAGTACGTTAAGATCAATGCAGAATACAACTAGGAAATGAGAGTCGCTGGATCAGACATAAAAGTCGTGGAGGGATTGATAGCCCTAAACGGGGTAGTCTTCATCATGTCCATGGCGAACCAGGAGATGGTTTTTCAGAATATGGGCATGTCTTTTTCTTCCTTTTTCATTAAACCCTGGACCATCATCACGAGCATGTTCGTGCATGCCGGATTCCACCACATACTCTGGAACATGATAGGGCTTTTCATGTTCAGCATGTATCTTGAGAGGCTTATCGGAGAAAAGATACTCTTAAAGATCTACATGATCGGCGGGATATGCGGCGGACTCCTGTACCTTTTTACTGCAATGATTGGTTTAGCCCATCCAAACACCATCGTAGTCGGCGCAAGCGGGGCGATTTTCGCATTGGGTGCGACACTCGCCGTCCTGCGCCCCAACATCCAGATATACCTGTTTCCCATACCCTTCCCCATGCCCCTCTACGTCGCCGTGTTCTTCTTCATGGTCGTGATGAGCTTTCAGCCAGGGGTCGCATGGGCAGGCCACTTCGGAGGACTGGCAGCAGGAGTCTACTTTGGCTTCCAACTGAAAAAACAAACACCAGAATACCAGATAATTACACCATACGGAAGGACTAGATACTATTAAGCAAAGTATTCGTTCCAGCTTTTGACTTGTAGTTCTTTGTTTTTTACGTATTCGATTGCTTGGACTGATGCTTTGGCGCCGGCGTAGGTTGTTATATAGGGTAGGTTTAGCTCGATTGCCGCCCGCCGGATTTGGTATCCGTCTTTGTCTTGCTGGCCGAGTGGGGGAGAATTGATTATCAAAGAGATTTTTCCTCGTTGGATTAAATCCAGGATGTTGGGTTTCCCTTCGCTGATCTTTTGGGTGAGAGAAGATTTGATTCCGTGTTTTTTGAAGTAGTCTCTTGTCCCTTCAGTTGAAGTGACTGAGAACCCAAGTTTTTGAAAGCGCTGGGCGACAGGTAACATTAGGGCTTTGTCTTCTCCCCGGACACTTATGAAGACGTTACCTTCCATGGGAATCTTATTTCCGGCAGATAGCTGGGATTTGTAGTATGCTGTGGGAAAGTCAGCATCCAATCCGATTACTTCGCCTGTAGACTTCATCTCAGGAGAGAGGACAGGATCAACTCCCGGAAGTTTTAGGAAGGGAAAAACGACCTCTTTTACTGCTACGTGTTTGATTTTACGCATCGGATAAAGATCAGATGCCAAGTCTTTCAGTTTTTGGCCCACAATGACCTTGGCTGCAAGTTTGGCAAGTGGGATACCAACTGCCTTGGATACGAATGGAACAGTCCTAGATGATCTTGGATTGGCTTCGAGTGTGTAGACAACTTTATCCTTAACAGCGTATTGCACATTCATCAAACCTATGATATTCAACTCTAAAGCTAGATTCCTAGTGTATTCCTCAATTGTCTTGATTACTTTTTTGGAAAGTGTTTGAGGAGGGATAACACATGCAGAGTCTCCCGAATGAACACCAGCAGCTTCGATATGCTCCATTATCGCGCCAATCAAAACGTCTTTTCCGTCGCATACTGCGTCGACGTCTACTTCTACGGCATCCTGCAGGAATTTGTCGATCAGAATCGGGTGTTTGGGAGACACCTTGGTAGCCTCAACCATGTAGCTATTCAGCTCGTCTTCGGCATAGACTATCTCCATTGCCCTGCCACCCAACACATAGCTTGGGCGCACAAGAACAGGGTAACCGATTCTTGCCGCGATGGCTTGGACCTCCTTAAAGGTAAATCCAGTGCCCCATTCAGCGGAGGGCATGCCCAGTTTCTCCAATACTTTTCCGAAGAAATTTCGGTTCTCTGCCCGGTCGATGTCAGAAGGTTTTGTGCCGAGGATTTTGACGCCGTTTTCCGCGAGCTCAGAACATAGGTTGATTGAGGTCTGGCCTCCGAACTGGACCATTACTCCAAGAAGGTTTCTATCTTCGATTTCCACGACATTCAGCACATCCTCTAATGTAATGGGTTCAAAGTATAGCTTGTCTGAGATGTCGAAATCCGTTGATACGGTTTCGGGGTTGTTGTTGATGATAATCGTTTCTATCCCAATCTCTTTAAGGGCAAAAATGGCATGTACTGTGCAGCAGTCGAATTCAATACCTTGTCCAATCCGAATCGGTCCCGAACCCAGAATGATAACTTTTTTTTCATTAGATGATTTTGATTCGTTTTCGGATTCGTAGGTGGAGTAGTAGTAGGGAGTGAATGCATCGAATTCTGCCGCACATGTATCTACCATCTTATATGAGGCCTTCAAGCCTTCCTTTAGCCTAAAGTCTCTGACTTCAATTGTTTCCCCTATATGTGAATCGAGGAAACCCATCCGCTTAAGCCTTAAAATTTTCTCTTTGTCCATTAGATCTGCACTATAGAATTGTTCCTTTTATAGTGGAGGACATAACTTTATAAACAATCTCTTATGTCCTCCAATATATCTGAGGCCCCATCTCATCTAAGAGTGGTCTAGAAAGATGTGGCCTCAGCCATATTTAAGGGCTTTACATATTAAAACTTGGAGAAAAAGTCCAGTTTGACAATATGAAAATCCAGGAGATATTGAACTACACGAAGGCGTTTTTCGAGATAATTAGGGTCAGAAACTGCCTTCTCGGGTTTGTCGGTGTCATGTTGGGAGCATTACTGGTCTCTCAAGGTAACTTTAGCGTCCTTTTTGCACAAAAAACAGTCTTTGCAGGATTGGCAGCGGCATTCATCCTCGGGGCGGGAAACGCGATAAACGACTACTCCGATTATGAAATAGATAAAATCAACCGACCGAATAGGCCTCTGCCGAGTAAGAGAATCAGCAGAAGTGACGCCTTGATGATGACTTTGACGCTTTTTCTTCTGGGTTTAGCCCTCTCGAAGGCAATAAACAGGTATTGCCTCTACATCGCCATTTTTAACACGGTTCTTTTGGTCCTCTATGCGGTATATTCGAAAAAAGTGCTGTTTCTTTCTAATCTGACGGTCAGCTATCTTGTAGGTTCAATCTTCATTTTCGGAGCACTTTCAACGATTGATTCGGGTGTGAATCCGTTGACGTTGCCTGGGATCCAGATAACAGGAATCCTAAGTATCTGTGCCGGCTTAATGACAATCTCGCGCGAGATAGTAAAGGACATCGAAGACATAGAAGGCGATAAAAAATCGTATTCTCTGACTCTGCCCATCCACTTTGGGGCAAAAACCGCAAAAAAAACAGCTCTTGTTTTCACTATTGCAGCAGTCCTATTGAGTCTATTGCCCATGATATTTGCACCTCAGGGATTCGATACACTCAAGTATTTGATATTCATAGGTGTGGCAGATATTAGTTTCCTGTTTTCATTTACCATGCACCCCAGCCTGGCTCAGCAGGTCATGGTTGCAGGCATGGCATTCTCGCTTATGGGGTTTTATGCCGGCTTCCTCCTCTAAGCAAAGACTTTTAAGAGCCGCCAACATAAAGATAACTCAAATTTTATTTGTAAGTCCAAATAGCTCAGCCTAGTGCGTGAGATTTCGCTACGCGAAATCTACGCCCTAAGGATGCGAAGCATCCTTGGGCACTAGGAATCACGAAGTGATTCCTGTGTGCAAGTTCGCTTTGAGCGAACTTAGCACCCAACGTCGATTTCATCGACGTTAGGGCGCAGAAATCCCAAAAGGGATTTCTCGCGGAGCGCGTGCTTGGCGAGAAAGTAAGAATAAACGTAAAGTAGAAAAATTAAGCCCCAGTAGCTCAGCCTGGTGGAGCGCGTGCTTGGTAAGCACGAGGCCCTGGGTTCAATTCCCAGCTGGGGCTTAATCTTTTTCTTTTGTTTTCTTCTTGAAGGGATTTCCTTGTTTGTTTTAGGGTTGAGGGTTATCGAAATAGAAAAAGTTACTTTTTGATAATAATCAATAAATCACATAACTTATTAATACTTAATCCTAATATTATTTTGGAAATCGAGGGTTGAAAAATGAAACCTGAAAAGGATAACTTATTGGGGAAAATGCTTGAAGACTTTCAGAAACACTGTGTTAAAGCCCCAAAAGGCGTGGACCTGGATTACTTATTCAGCGGCTCAAGAGATTACTCCGGAGATTATTCAGGGGGGGAAAAGTCTAAAGACAAAACGATTTCTATCCAGTAGCTTTCTATTGCACACTCATCGATTTGTTACCATCTGTCTTCTGGTCGCACACATCTTCCCTCGGTTAAACAATTTCTTTGGCCAGCCGACTCTTCACAGAAGTAGGCAACCTGGCAGGGTTTGTTGAAAAGACAGTGCTCAAACATCTCGGCTGTTTTGTTGAATCGACATGATGCCTTGTTGGAATTAGGATTCAGACAGGTGTAATCTACCCAGTCATGGTAGACGTCATTGTCCTTGCAGTACTTTATTGAATAATGAGGAGAACTGCAGTCCTCTTTTGTCCTGCACTCGATCTCGCATTCCTCGCAGGGTCCCCCGCAGTCGATTGCGGTCTCGTTTTGGTTTTGGATGCCATCATCACAGGTTGGCAGTGGGATGCTTGTGGTAGAAGTCGAAGTAGTCGAGGTGCTGGTCGAAGAAGTGGAGCTGGTCGTCGAAGTAGATGAGGTAGATGGGGTTGAAGTCGAAGAAGTTGATGTAGATGAGGTTGAAATCGTTGAGGGAAGCGTGAATTTAGGGCATTCTTCGACTGTTGGGGCCTTGCTTCCATCCCAGCAGCTCGCGCCTTTTTCTGCGCCGATGCATCCTGAAAAAAAGACCAACAACAATACGAATAAAGAAGGCCAAAAAAATGATGTCATTGTAACTAGACAATGGAACCAGAAAATAAAAGAGAAACGACGAATAGATACCTTGGTATGAGGGGGTATGATATTTCGCAGGTTTTTATGGACACATAACTATAAACCCACATGGTAGTACAATCTGCTATGCTTGCTATTGTCGATCACATCCGCCAGATAGTAGACCATCTGGATGAAAGACAGCTAAACCAGATGCTTGAAGATATTAAAGTTGCAGATAGGATTTTTCTTATGGGAGCCGGTAGGTCGGGGCTCGCGGTCAGGGCATTTGGCATGCGTCTCGTGCAGCTTGGATTAAAGGCGTATATAGTTGGTGAAACGATAACGCCTGCGATTGCAGAAAATGATCTCTTCATTGCAGTGTCAGGGTCTGGTGAAACCTCTACTGTGGCGAATGGTGCAAGGATTTCAAAGAAGGTGGGGGCAAGAGTTTTGGCAATCACGTCTTATCCTGAATCGACTGTTGGAAAATTGGCTGATGATGTTGTCGTGATCAAGGGTAGGACAAAGATTGATGTGGAAAAGGATCATGTAAAAAGCCAGTTAGAGGGTAAACATTCTACTCTTACGCCCTTGGGGACCTTGTTTGAGGATACTGTTATGGTTTTCTTTGACGGAGCCATTGCGGGGTTGATGAATGTTTATGGTGCTGGAGAAACAGATATGAAGCGAAGGCACACTTCGCTCGAGTAGAATATAACTTATTCTATCCTAAACCTTAGGATTGCCGCCAGACCCCCAAGAGAGTCAAGCTGTGCTCCCGAGTCAAGTTCGGAGTTTAGGAAATGAATGGTTCCTTTTTGTTTTTTTACCCCATCGATCAATGATTCAAGAGTGTTTCGGTTTTCAAGTAGGTATTTCGTAGATATTAACAGTGTTTTGATTGCGCTAAGGGAGCTTGCTTTAGAAACATGTGTTAGGCCATAGGCTGCCAATCCGGATTCCTTTCCTATGTGGGTCAGCAGTTCATCGATTAATGTCGCATCTTGGGCTGCACTCAATTCTTCTGAGAATTTTTTCGTTATTGGACGCTTTAACACCTCCAAAACTCCGTTTTGACCATATGAGCCGATGTTTTCGACAACTCCCTTTTTTGCCAGTTCGGGATTTTTTTCTTTTAGGTAGTCGTGAAATGAGTTCTTTTCGAATCCGCATCCCGCCAAAATAAAACCTTTTAAACTTTCTTTGGAAACTTGATTCACTATTGTTTCTGCAAGTTCTTTGTAGAATTCCTCTTTTCTTTTTTCCCTGCCTTCAAGGTACTCTTTGCCGCCAATATTTTTCCTCAGGTCGATATAGGATGATCCGGATTCTCTGATGAGACCTAATGTCGCCTCTCCTTCATCGACTACCACGATGAGAAGCTTAGGTTTGAGAGACGCTTTTTCTGCGTCATCTAGTCTTTGTTTTTCGAGTTTCGTCCAACCCTCTTTTTTTATGGAAAGCTCGGTTCCTGGCTCGATTATTAGAGCATGATGGGAGCCTATGGGTGTCAGGTCTTCAGGTCCCTGGCTAATCGTTCCGAGAATGCGCAATACATTTTGATTGGCATACTCTGTTTTTTCCACTTCAATTACTAAAGTTATCTTTTTTCTTTCGCCTCCGTCGCTTCGGCCCATGTCGGATTTCTCCTTTATTCTTCTGACTGTGGGGGCTTTAACCAGGTCCCGGGGCTGGATTATCTGGGAGAGATACCATAGGTCGTCTATGCTTTCTACTCGTAGTTTTACCAGGTTTTGTTTGTAGTCGCGATAGAAAACCTTCATTTTAAAATCGAAACCTTATTTTTTCCTTTTTAGTTTTTTGTCTAGAAGCAAGAGGTCTCTTTTTATTTTTACCTCGATGTCTGTTGGTTCAATCTCTTTTGAATCCTCTTTGACTTCGATTCTTATCTTTCTAGGGGGCTTTTTTTCCGTGGTTGCGTGGATTTTTTTGACTTTGCGTTCTTTTTCAGGTTTCTTCTCTTTTGACTTTCCTTTTTTCTTTTGGGCTTTAGGTTTGTGTTCAGGGGGGGCTTGCTTTTCTTCCGGTTGAGATGGTTCTTTAATTGCGGGTTCTATTGGCATTTCATCTGTGGGAAGAGATTGTCCTCCGGTTTGAAGTTCTTTTTCAGATCCCCCCCCTACTTCTTCCTCAGCTGGTTGCTCGGGGCCATTGGCTTCCTCAGACCCTTCGGGTTTGCCCTCTTCAATAATCAATTGCCCTGCAATGGGAGCTGCGGATTTGGTTGGCGGAGCTAGGGGGATTAATTCCTCACCTAGAGGTAAATCCTTTTCTGAGGATGGAAGTTCTTCTGTTAGAGGAACGTCTTGGTATTGTTGCTCTTCCTTTGTTAATTGGTCTTCTTCGCTTGGAGCTTCATCGGTGTTTTGTTCGTCAGCTTCCGCCCCCAGTGTAGCATCCCCTGGATGGCCAGGTTCTTCTTGAGCTATTGCGTCTTCTACTTCTTTTATTTTTTCATCTTCGATTAGGATAGGTTCTTCATCTACAAGTTGGACTCCAAAATCTGCGACATCTATCATCTCCTCCAGGTCTTCGTCGGTTATCTCAACTTCTTCTTCTACGATCGTGTCTTTCTCATATACTTCCTCTTCGAGTTTGGATTCGCCCCAGATGGATTCCACGATTTCGTCTGTGAGGTCCGAGAAGGCTTCGTTTGGTTTTTGCCCCTGTTTGTGGACTCGCCGATAAAACCAGTAGCCGACCACTAAGGCAAGTAATGCTGTACAAAGTAGGATTACTGCGAAAAGGAGATATATCGCTATTGAAAGGTTTGAGAAGCGTGAGGATGAATCTTCGGTTTCAAGTCTTGTTAAGAGGTCTCCTGCGTTAACCATCCCTTCGTCGTTGCCCAGTTCGCTGTAGAGTTCGAGCGCGTCTTCAGCGAATCTCTTCGCTTGGGTTTCATCGCCTTTTGAAAGGTAGAGGAGCGCGTTTTGATAGTATTCGTTGGCTAGGTCTGTTGAGGATTGCCTTCTGAGTTTTTCTGTGCATGAGCTGATTATTTTTCCTGCATTCTCCACCCCTTCGTGGTCTGATACCTCGTTGTAGGAGTTTCTCGCCTTTTTCGCAAAGGCGCATGCCAAGTCAAATTGCCTGGAATCCTGATACTGGCTGGCTTGCTCCAGGTATGCATCTCCTGCATATTTTGATGTCGCCCCACTCAGTTTTTCTGCGAGGATCAAAAGCAGTTTGTCGCTTTTTTCGATCCCGGAACTATCTCCCAGTTCCTGATAAATCTGTCTTGCATCCGATACATAGGACTTGGATGTCTCATATTGTCTTTTATCGAAGTAGTCGAGTGCTTCTTGGTAGTAAGAGTCGGCTTTCAGATAGTCTTCTGCGTTTTGCATTAGTATGTTGGCTTTTGATACGCCGCTCTCGTCGTCTAGCTCGGTGTATAATCCTTTTGCTTCAAGAGCGAGCCGTTTGCCTTCCTTGAAGTCTCCTCCCCGATAGGAGTCTCGGGCCCTGGAGAATACATCCTTTACTTCATTGTATTTTTTGGAGAGCTCGACAAATCTTTCAAGCTCGGCTGTTTTGTTTTTCGCAAACAGTTCTCTGTATATTTGAAGGGACTCCTTTCCGTTTTTTGCCGCTTCGTCGAATTTTTCTGCATCAAATAGGGATTTGGCTTCTTCATGGAATTTTTTTGCCTCAAGAAATTTCGTCGACTTATTTATGACATTGTTCAACTCGTGCAGTTTGCCTATGTACTCCAGTTCGAGGTATCTGGTTTTCGCCTCCAATGCCTTCTCCTTTGCCTCAAGATAGAATTCCTGGTGGAACAGTCCCAGAGATTGCTCATATACTTCATCGACTCCGAGGATGAGGAGATACCTTGGATTTACTTCATAGAAGTAGAGGTCATTCAGAGTGTATACTATCAGGTCTTCAAATCCATTGGCATCGATGTCTTCTATCAGTATCCCCTGTATTGGAGTGGGATTTGTGTAGGTCCATTCGACGTTTCCGGTCAGATCCAAGGAGACAATCTTCTTTCTTCCAGAGACGATGATGATCTCCTTTTCGCCGTCGTGATCAACGTCTCCTACCGCAAGTCCTTCGCTCAAATCCGGATTCTTGTATGACCAAAGGAGTGCTCCAAAAGAATTGAGGACGTAGAGTTTGTCATCTACTCCCAAAGCTAATATCTCTGAGGTTCCGTCCCCTTCGAGGTCGTCAACCAAGACTTCACCAATCCGTCCTGAAGTTGTATAGCTCCATTTTTGGTTTCCCAAATAATCGTAGAGGAATACGTGCCGGAATGCGCCTGCCACCAGATCCGGATACCCTAATCCTTCGAAGTCGTGGGATGTCAGGGCCCAGACTGCAAACCCAGGCTCATGCTCCCAGATGAGTGCACCGTTGGAGTCTAATGCATAAAGAACTGCATCTTGTGTGCCCACTAATACTTCGCTTAAATTGTCTTGGTTTATGTCAGCGGCGTATAGGGTATAGGCTATGTCGTGGTCATAGTCTGCCCACTTCAACATGCCGTAATCCAGTCCCTCAACCCGTTCCAACACGTAAACTGGATTGTTCCTTGAAGCCTGAGGGAGATGGGAACTTATGATAAACTCTGGGTCGCCGTTGCCGTCAATATCCTCGACAAAAACAGTTCTTATGTCGTTGTTGGGCCAAATCTCGTTTATCCTCTGCTTCCATAAGAGATTGCCTTTGTCGTCTGTTACATAGACGTCGGATCGCTGGGGGGAAGTGGAGGAGATGATTATCTCCAGATGGGAGTCGTTACTTATGTCTGCCAGCCTTGCGTCCTGACCCCCTACTCCCTGAATCCACTTCAGATTCAAAGGTTCTAAATCTTCTGCTAAAACTGGGGCAGATAATAAAATCAGGAGTGCGAACGTCGCATATAGTCTTGGAAGGTTCATAATCATCCAATAAGAAATGAGAGAAGAAACTTAAATAGGATTCACATTCAGCCGACTAGGTAGAAGAAGGAGTCTTCGAGGCTGTCTTTGCCGGTTTGGGCGAGTATTTCTTCTACTGTGCCGATGGCTTTTTGCTCTCCTTCGTCTATGATGAGTATTCGATCGCAGAGTCTGACTGCTTCGTCTAATGTGTGGGTGGAGAAGATTATGGTTTTTCCCCGGTCTTTGAGGTCTTTGACTGTGTCAAACATTTTTCGAGAAGATACTGGGTCAAGGCCTGATGTGAGCTCGTCTAGGATGACAAGCTCTGGATTGTGCACGAGTGTCTTTGCTATAGCTGCCCTTCTTCGCTGGCCTTTGGACATTGTCTTTATTACTTTGTCGGGTGTGTCGTCTAAATCGACTAGTTTTAGGATTTCCGATACCGCTGAATCGAGGTTTTGTACGCCGTACAGCTCCCCTATGTATCTTAGATGTTCTGAGAGATTCATTTCGCCGTATAAGTAGTCTTCTTCGGGTAGGTAGCCCACTAGCTCTTTGACCTCGATCCGGTTGTGTATTACATTAAGACCCGAAACGATGCATTCCCCCTCGGAGGGTGTGATTATCCCGGAGACTACTTTCAAGGTGGTGGTTTTCCCTGCGCCGTTTGGACCGATGAATCCGAATATCTCGTTTTTTCTGACATTAAAGGAGAGGTTTTTCACTGCGTATTTCTCCCCATATCGTTTGGATAGGTTGTCTGCTGAAACGAAGTATTCGCCCTCACTCATATTACACAATTATGGTGGAGAGCATAAAAAATGGTCAATATAAGGTAATTATGCTCTCCAATATATTGGAGGACATAAAAATTGGTTCAGACAGCCATGTCCTCCACTATATTAGGTTTAATGGTACATAAATTAGACAGTATGAAATGGAAACGTCTTCTTGTGATCTCAAAATACGAGATGAAGCAATACCAAAAGAGCCACCTGAATGTCGGAAGCATTCTGGGCATCTGTTTAGTCTCTCTGCTATTGCTTGTCAATCCTTCTGTTAAAAATGTGGAGCTTCCGAGTGCCCAAAGGTTGTATCGTATAGGTTTCTACCAGGAGGGTGACATCGTTTCCTGGATGCGCGTTTCTTTTCCTTTTAGGATGATCTATTTCCAGGAGATCCTTGGCATGGTCGAGGCGCTCGAGGAGAGAACGGTTGATGGGGGACTGATAATCCAGGGAAACATCGTAAACGTCATGGGTTCTGGCACCATGAAGTCTGATGGGGCGCTGAACCGGATAGAGGAGGAATTCAAATACATCAACAACGAGCAGATTAGAAAATCGGTTAATGAACAACCTGAGATGGCAGGGATTCTTCTTCCTTTGAGAGTGCAGGTCATCGAGGAGGAAGTCGACTACGAAAAAATCATTAATGGGTCGCTTGACATCAAAAGGAAGAGGTTTCTGCAGGAAAAGCAAAGTGACACCATAAAGTCGTTTCTTGGGAAGGACGTAGATATCTTTAATGATCAGAAATCCATAAATGTGAAGGTGAGCGGAGCAGGAGGTGATGGGAGCGGCACCATAGACTTGTCGAGGTTTGACGAATCTGGCTCTGGTTCGGATTCATTTGGTGCATCGGGGATAAGGCAGGAGGAATCTCTCGTTCTTCCTGATGAATTACGTGTAGATTTTCCTTTTATGAATCTCTTTCGAAACATGATGTTTTTAGCCCCCTCTATCATACTTTCACTGATGTTTTCGCTTTCGCTGATAAGAGAAAAGGTGGATAGAAGCCTGAACAACCTTTTTTCCGCCCCGCTCGGAAAACTGGATATAATTTTGGGTAAAGCCCTCCCCTACATCGTTTTGATGACGCTTATAAATGTTATCTATGGATTATCCATTTCGTCAGGTTTTGAGGCATTGAAGGTCACTTTCATCTTCATGTCAGTATCCATCGTGATTTTATCTACTGGTTTGTTTTCGGTTGTCATCTCGAGAAGTTACAGGGAGCTGACTTTTATCGGAAGCTTCTACATCTTCATCTTTCTTTTCATGATTGTATTGCCGAATGTTTTTGCGGGAATAAACGCTTTGGCTCTGATTTCCCCCATAAGCCACATCACTTCAATCGAAAATGGAGCCTCGATTTCATGGATTGAGTTGATTCTTTCACTTTTTCCATACCACATCCTCACAGTCTCTTTTTTGGCGTTTACGGTCTTTACCTTCGATGCGGATGTGTTGTTTTCCGATTGGAGGATAAGGGATATCGTCGAGCACTACCACGTCATGCTGTCGCATGCTTTGAGAAATAGTGCAGCTTACGTGTTTGTGTCGGTTGCGTTAATCGTGCCTTTTGTATTTTTGATCGAAAGCATCTTTTCGTATCTGATAATTCCTTTGGGGCGTCTTTCTTCTGTGACCTCTCTTTTGATTTTCGCAGCCATTGAGGAGCTCGCAAAGATTACGCCATTCATCATCTTGAGAAAGAGGCTGATTAAACCGCTTTATTATGGTATTTTAGCGGGTACAAGCTTCTTTGTGACTGAAAGGATTTTCAACATCTATTTGATCAGTAAAATTTTCAGCTACTTCGGAGGGCCTTACCTGTACTTTATAGCAAAGAATTTGCTTGCCACATGGGGGCTGCATATAGTTACGGTCGTGTTTATGGCATACGGATTCACCCATCTTTCTGGAAGAGTGCAGAAGACGGGTTTATTTATCCTTATCGTATTGCTCCACTTCGTATACAACCTGAATTTAGTCTACCAAATCCTCTAAAAAAATGAAGAAGTCATGGATAATAGCAAAAAGGGAGCTTAAAGCGA
Organism: Candidatus Altarchaeota archaeon; assembly: GCA_043820265.1. Lineage (GTDB taxonomy): Archaea > Altiarchaeota > Altiarchaeia > IMC4 > JBDREA01 > JBDREA01. Next base: position 37,220 of record JBDREA010000098.1, read on the forward strand.
TGCTTAGGGAGAGGACGGTAATGCTTGTGGTGTTGGTTGAACTGCTGCTTGTTATTTTTTCTGGCCTATTGAATGTGGGGTATGTTTTATTGACAACTCCTGAAGCAAGCGCGGAGCTGCAGAACCTGAACTCTTTTGTCGCAGTTGGGATAATCTCGAACACCCCTGAGAAATTCGCATTGTCGCTTTTTTCATCGAAGATGCCTTACGTCGTCTATGATGATGTGGACGAGGCATTTGCTGACTTCAGGGAGGGGATGATCGATGTTATCTTTATCGGAGACATAGAGAAGTCTGAAAACGCCTCTCAGATCGTGGTATACATTCCTGAAAACAGCCCAAAAAAGGACCTGATAAAGTTGAGCCTTAGAAACATCCTTTTAAAGTTGGAAAAGGAGATCAGAGCCGAAAGGATTGTTGAATATAAACCGGACATAAAGCTTTACTCGGTGGATTCAAAATCTGGGAAGGCTTCAAGGGAAATCGAGATATACTACATCTTCACAATACCCCTTCTCCTCTTTCTACCAAGCCTAATAGCGGGCTCGCTTGTAATAGACTCAATAACTGAAGACCTAGAAAACAAGACGATAATTAACTTGATGGAAGCCCCACTCAAAGGTTTTCAGATCGTTTTAGGCAAAAACTTGGGGGCCATAATCATTTGTATGGCGCAATCGGTTGCATGGGTTTTTATTTTGAGCTTTCTTTCTCTGGGAATCCAAAACCATATGAGCCTTATTTTCATTTCGTTTCTTTATACTGTGATCTTTACAAACATCGGGAGTTTCGTTTCTCTTCGACTAAAAAACCTGAGGAACTCTCAGGTGGTGCACACAGGAGTATCTATGGCATCCATAAGCTTATTCTCCCCTTTAGCCAACCTCTCAAACCAATTAGTAGCCAACTCGCCATCATACATTTTCACAGGCCTTGCTTCCGGAGCAACACTATTTGATTTCAGATACCAGGTGCTCCTCCTTCTAATGGTTTTTTTAGTTACAGGTATGATAAACCTGAAATCGGCTGTGGAGCTGGAAAACCTTTATGACTGAAAACAGATATTGCATATTTAAGTTGATTTAGGTAATATTTCACACATAGTATTTTGGACTTAGGGTTTGGTTTTGGGGTGTTTAAGATTTAAGCATAGATAGGGGCATACCCCCTACGTCTGCGATAAACAAACCATGCCCGAAGAAAAAGAAAAAACTGAGGCAGAAGGCCAAGACAGCCTAGTTGTTGAAGAACCTGAGCCACCCAAGGCTGAGAAAGCCAAAGAGTTATATACTCGGCTGGAACGTGACGAACTACACAGAAAGCTGGGAGAATACATCCCCAAAGGCTCTCTGATGCTTCTCGAGGGAAAAGACGGATTCGGAAAAAGCATTATCTGTCAGCGCTTCATCTATGCTTTTCTTGAACATGGCTCTACCGTAACATACATCAGCACAGAGCTTTCTACAAAGGACTTCATCGAGCAGATGGATTCTGTGAATTATGACATCAGCAGCCACATGATAAATGACCGGTTGCTTTTCATACCCCTGTTCCCGTTCATCGGTGGCGCAACGCTACAGACCGACTTCATCAACCGCCTTTTGGGGGCCAGAGAGCTCTTCCGATCTGACTGCATAGTCATCGACACCTTCTCCTTTCTTTTGGTCAAAGACAACATCACAGAAGCAGAGACCTTTAACGTGGTGAAATTCTTCAAAAAGATCGCTGACACAGGCAAGACCATCATTTTCACAGCAGACCCAGACCACCTAAACGCAGAACTACTCACCCTCCTTCGCTCGGTAGCAGACATTTACTTCGAGTTGACTACAATGGCTCTGGCAGGAGACGTTAAAAGGTACATAAATGTTAATCGCTATAAGCGGGCCCCGGGAGACGTCGGCTCAAGTGTTGCCTTCCGAGTCGATTCGGGCTCCGGCGTAAACATCGACATATCGGCTATGGCATAGGAAAAAAATGGCTCAAATAACCCCCGAATTTCAGGATGCGATGAACCGTAATCCGCGTTTAAAAACATATATCTCTAACCTAAAGGACATCCCCATCCCCACGTTTACAGCCCAGCTAAACCGGGATATGAAACACGAAGATTTCCCGAATTACATTTACCCGGTCGGGGACCCGATTTTCATCCATGCCTACAAAAAGAGAGGGGAGGGGATGTTTTGGCAGGCGATAGAACCTGAGCTCAACGAAAAAGAAAAGGAATTCTATGAAGAGGTTTCAGACAAGCTCATAGCAATCGCGCATATGCTCCCATCTGAAAGCGAATCGGAAGAACTCACAAATATCCTCTCCAAGCTCCTAAACAACGCCTGCGAAGTAGAAGGGGTCTCTTCAGACCAACTTGGCGAAAAGTATTCTGAGGTTTCTGTGACAAAAAAGATCAAGGTAAACCTTCAGGAATACCAAAATTTAAAATACATGATGATCCGTGACCGGGCGGGCTACGGTTACCTTGAACCCCTGCTCAGAGACCCATACATCGAAGATATCCATGTCACAGGCGTGGGAAGAGTCTACATGGTGCATAAGATATTTGATGTTTGTCCGACAAGTATCGTATTTGAAAATGACATGGTATTGGACAGATACGTCTTCGATGCGTCTGAGAGAGTGGAAAGACCAGTTTCTGTGGCAAGGCCTGTTATCGACGCAGTAATGCCGGACGGAAGCCGTGTGAACTTCATCTATGGCAGAGAGATAAGCCTTGAAGGAACGAGCTTCACAATCAGAAAATTCGCCAAAATTCCAGTCTCAATAACCCAGCTTATCAGTTGGAACACCGGGGCAGCCAAGAACGCCGCCTATCTCTGGCTTTGTCTGGAAAATGGTATGAGCTTATTCGTCTGTGGGGAAACAGCTTCTGGGAAGACCACGACGTTAAATGCCATTTGTGCTTTCATCCGTCCGGACGCAAAAATCTTCACAGTAGAAAACACGCCAGAAGTGACTATGCCGCACGAGATCTGGCAGCATCTTCTGACAAGGGAGGCGGGAAGAGACACCGACATAAAGGAGTTTACCCTACTTAAGGCAGCCCTACGAAGCAGGCCCAACTACATTATAGTGGGTGAGATTCGGGGAGCGGAAGGGGCAGTTGCGTTCCAGGCTATGCAGACCGGCCACTCCACGATGGCAACATTCCACGCGGGATCCGTCCACCAGATGATTCAGCGTCTGATAGGTGACCCCATAAATGTCCCCATCGCATTTATTGATAACCTGAACGTTGTATTGATCCAACAGGCGGTGTACCACAACGGTAGGTTTATTAGAAGAATCCTCTCCATCACCGAGCTCACAAAGTACTACGACGAACTCAACAAAGTAGGCTCCTCGCAGGTATTCCAATGGGACCCAGTTAAAGACGAACACATCTTCCGAGGATTTCACAACTCCTTCGTTTTAGAGGAAAAAATCGCCAAACAATTGGGATACGAGGACCCGAGAGAGATATACAACGAACTAGATAAAAGGGAGCGAATCCTCACAAAGATGGTGGACGAAAAGATCTTCAACTACTTTGATGTCTGGAAGGTCATCAAGGCATATCGAGAAGACGGAGAAAAGGGCCTGCCATTCACTATATAGGTGATTGAAATCGGATTCGAGGAAGAAATTTATCAGGCAGGGTTTCACTCGGTGGACGAGTTCGTAACAAAGATAGCTTTCCCCGTAATTGTCGGCGCAATAGTGTTTATGCTGATAGGATTCGCAGGAATCTATTTTGCAGAATTAGGCGGATTTTATTATTTTCTTCCCTTGAGTTTCCTCGTATTTGGAGGACTTATTATCATGGCGTATCCCCAGATAGTCTTTGAAGAGAAAAAGGCTGACATACACAAAAACATCCATTTGTTTGTCACATACATGGGATCGCTTTCAACCCTGCATCTACCTAGAAAGGAGATTCTTAGAACAGCAGCCCGAAGAGAGGAATACGGAGAGACTGCAAAGATCATCAAAAGGATAATCTATCTCTCGGACCACTGGAACCTGGGATTGGACAAGACATGCGCCCGGATGAGCGGACTAGTGCCCTCAAAGATACTGGGAAACTTTCTTGACCGAATGGCTGCCGCCCTTGACTTCGGAGAAAGCATGGAAGAGTTTTTGCTGGGGGAACAAAATGCGGTCATGACAGAGTATGAGGGGGAATACACAGAGGCGCTGAAGCGTCTGGATGTGTTAAACGATGTAATCACTTCTCTTGTCATTGCGGGAGCCTTCATGCTTTCAGGGACATTCCTATTGCCGTTAATCATGGGCTACTCTATGTACTTTCTCTTAGCGGGATCATTTCTTTTCATGGTGTTCATCGATGTTATGATAATCATAGTCATAGGCAACTTCGTCACCCAAGACCACATACTGCATCAGCTGCCGATAAAGGATGAAGAATTCATCAAGATGAAACAGTCCCTTTACAAGACAATCCCAGCAACTGCAATTCTTTTTATTCTTGCTTTCATCCTTTGGTATTTGGACTATGTTCCCCTGGCCCTGGGAGTCAGTTTGTCCCTGTTACCCCTTATTTACACTGGCCGGCTGGCCAAAAAACAAGAAGCGACCGTACTTCGCAGAGACTACGGATACACCTCTTTTATCCGCTCGCTTGGAGGTTCAATGAGCGCTAAAGGTGGAAGCCTTTACGGAACACTGGGACCGATTAGAATACATAACTACGGAGTCCTAAACGACCTGATCCAAAGGCTTTACATGAGGCTGAATATCGGTGCGGACAAAGTGAAGGCTTGGATGTATTTCAGCGGAGAAACTGGCTCAGAGATGATAGAGAAATTTTCGACCATATTCATCGAAGTGATCCGGGTAGGCGGAGACCCGAAGGTTGCTTCAGAGATTATCAGTAAAAACTTCACAAGGCTTATGACTGTAAGAGAACTGCGCCTTCAGATGTCGGGAAGCTTTAAGGGAGTATACTATGGAACAATACTTGGATTAGCTGGCGCAGCCTATGCGAGCGCAGAGATGAGTGTGTTATTGCAAGACACCCTATCCTCAACTATGGGTAACTTGGGATCAGGTGCCATGGAAAAGGTTGGTTCAGCGGGATTGGATCTCTTTGGGATAATGGACTCAAGCATAAACTTACCACTCGCAAAAGACGTCCTGTTTTTAATATTGGTTGTTCACGCGGGTTTGACCGCGTTGTCAATTAAGGTGGCAGATGGAGGAAACAAATACGTGGCCCTTGTAGATTTCGTAATAATGGTTTGGCTTGTCGCAATCATCGCTTTGAGCTTGCCATATATGTTTGAAAACATGTTTGGTATCGGAGGAGAGGCCGAGGCAGCGCGCGAAATAGGTACTGTGGGAAGTCTTTAAAGAGTATTTAATATGATTGGGCAATAACTCAACAAGGAAAAAAAAGAATGGCTGGGCTTCTAGGAAAACTAAAGGGTATCGGAAAGAAGAAGGATGCTGACTCATCTGTTCCCAAGGATACGCCGTTGCCCACTGATGGGGGGTCTCCAGTTGAGGGAGGTGGGACGCTCCCACCAGGCGTGACAGCGGTTGGAGGAGAAAACCATCCCCAAGGAGTTACTGCAGCCTCTGGGGGACCCTATCCGGCAGGATCCGGGGGTCTTGCTAGTCCTGAAACCCAGGCCAAACTCTTAGAGATAGAAGCAAAGACCATGGAAATCGATGCACTCAAAGAACAGCTTGGAACCATAGATGACAAATCCAAGAGCATTGAAGTCAAGTTAGCTGAAACAGAAAAAATCACTAAGAAAAGCAAGGAGAAGATTGATGAAATCGATAAAAACATGAAGAAGTTCCTTAGCTTATATGAGATGGTCACAAATCAGATTAATCCCTTTGTTGATTCAAAGGTTTTTGAGCGGTCGGCATCTAATGCTTCTCTTTTGGATTCCATGCAGGAGGTTGCTCCGCCTGCGCCAGTCATTGAAGAGGAATATGTGGTAGAAGAGGAACCGATAAAGGTTGAGGAGCCTTTAGTCCCTAAAGCGGCACCTGACAGGGAAGAGGCTGAAACAGTTGGCGAACAAGAGATCGAATCTTCGCTTAAATCCGAAGAAGGAGACGACGTTTTGATTATGGAGGCCGTCCACCACAAAGACAACTCTTTAGCGCTCAAACTTTTCGCTTCAATGGTGAACGCAGACGAAGCAAAAGAAAAAAAGAGCGCGATTTTAAAGAGTCTAGTCGATTTGGGTTGGATTACCCCCCGAGCCCACGCAGACATATCTAAGGAACTGGGAGCAGATGATGAAGAGGAATATGAAATCGAAGGTCAGGATGTGGGAGAAGAAGAAGATAGTCAACTACCCTTACCTCCTGTCTCAAGCGAGGAGTTGGAGAATCTCGCTCCGTTGATGAAGTGGATTGATGGCTTAACAGACAAGGTGGGGGTAGATGGTACGACAGACATCCTAAAATATCTTGTGAAACTGGGTTGGGTGACCCCTGATGCCCACGAAGAACTCTTGAATTATATCGCCGGTGATAAAAGTATGATAACTGGGCCTGGAGGACAGGGTGGACCGGCCCTCATACCGTTAGATGAATATGAGAAGACCTCAGAAAAGGAGGCTATGGCGCAGAGTTGGATGAGGTACCTGCTGGATAAAGTGGGTGAGGATGGTGCAAAGGAGGTGTTATCCACCTATATTGAATTTGGATGGGTCACAAAGAAGGCTTACACACAGCTCTCCGAATCGTTTGGGTCCTTTGATGAGATAGACCGTTTAGGGGGGGATCTGAACTATGACCTGTCTTCAGCCGATCATGCGACTTCGCTCTTTTTCATCTCTAGGATAAAGGGGATGGATGATGCAGAATATGTGTACAAATCCATTGAGAGGATACTTGCTCAGAGGGGGTTCTCAAAAGAGGGGGATTCCGTAAATGAGTCGGAAAAAGACGGTGACTTGGGTTTTGGGGAAGGATTAGACACTTCAGATTCACTATTAGAAAATAATCGAGAAAATAAAAGAGGTAGAAAGAAATGAGCGGTTTTGGAGAAGTGGCGACACAATTGATTCTTTTTATTGCAATTATGGGCATAGTGGCAGGACTAGTGGTTTACTTTAATTTCTACATATCTGAGACTAAAGGGGCTATGGGAGACCAGAAAAATTACATCAAAAATCAACTGCGTACGGAGATAACCATTCCAACAGTTTATTATAAGGCTCAAGCAGGAAATGATGATATATGGGTGTATACCAAGAATGTGGGGAAGACGAATATGAAAACCAGCTGCATAACATTATTCGTAGATAACCAAGATATAAATCTGGCTGCAACAGACATCATTTTTGCGGGAAATCGCACTGCAGCAACCCTTTGGAGACCTGATGAGACGCTTCTATTGAATGCAAGCGGAAATCTGGATCTGGCAGCTAGCCAGGTTTTCGAAGTCCTAATCGCAACATGCACTGGGGTGACAGACAGCTTCGAATTTTCGACTTAAACGGGGCGTTATGGTAAATAGGAGGCAAGGAAATGAGTTTTAGCACAGTTGCAGCCCAAGCCGTGTTTTTTACTGTCGTCTTAACTGTGTTTGTACTGCTTGTCTCAACATACAACGATTATATAACAGATACTGGAGCTGAGGTGTTAGGTCAGCATAACAGTTTGAAAGATAGATTGGAAACAGACATCAAGGTAATAGGCTTCACATATGACAATTCGACCACACCAGATAACGTAGCCATCATCCTTGAAAACAGCGGGGAAACCAAGTTAAAGACAAATTGCATAGACGCATACATTGACAGGGTATGGGTCGCCGATGATACCATCACGATAACATTACTAAACACCTCATTTGACCCTACACTATGGAATCCTGGAGAGCAAGCAAGAATAGATATTGAAGAGAATTTGTTGACAGGTGATCATGAATTATCTGTTGTTACCTGCGAGGGAGTTTTAGCCAATAAGCTGTTTTATACATGCTGCGGTTAGATTAGCGTGTTCATCTGCCAGATGCGTAGCGGATTGTTTATCTTCTTCTTGAATTCATCGGATATGGTTGACAGCTGGTTTTCTGACAATTCATAGGTGCTCTGAAGATAACTTAGTATATTTTTAACATTTCTTGTGGGTTCATCAACCGCATGTTCAAGGGCGTAGTGGAGGTAGGCGGCAATGTTGGTTTTCCAATTTTTACCAAAGAAATCTTTTCCATACTGATCTGGTTGTGCACCTATGTATTCAAATATTTCTTCTATTCTTTGTTTACTGGATAGTTCCTTATATTTTTTGTATGCCGCTGTCGGTCGAGCCGTATAGCTTTTAGGGTCTAGGATGAGAGTTACGAGATCTTCGATTATTGCTACTCGCATAATTTCCTTATGGCGCTGTTTGTATCCTAAAGAGTATAGTAACTCCATTGATTTCGCTACGTAAATATCTAAAAAAAATCTTTTTCCCAGATAATCCACCCCATCATAGCTTCTGTCTATTGCAAGATTGCTAAGCATGTTCAAAAGCAGGTTGAAGATTATCATTGAATTTTGGTCTGATCGTTTTTCAGAGGGTAGTCCGACAACAGATATTACTAGTAATTTGAAAAAAAAATTGGACACTTCTTTTCCCATAAAATATATTGAGAAGAGCGATGTGACAAAGTCTAAGTTGTCTTTTCGCCCCATCTTCTCTTGGATGCTGTTGGCCCATTCCTCTTTTTGTTGGAGGTTTTTTATGATATGTTGGGCGTCGGTTTCCTCGTGAGGGCTAAATGAGTATCTTCTGACCCATGCATGTATGATCTCTGGGTTGGAATAGAAGGGAATTCTTGGTTTTCCACCGACGTGGTATTTTTGACCTTTTATTAAAAATTCTTTTTTTGAGAAATTGTTAAGGCTTTTTCTGTACGCTTCCTGGGTTTTAACTCCGAGAAGCAGGTTTTCTTTTGCTAAAGTGTAGCTCCAAGACTCCCCGTTTATCATTCTAAGATACAGTCGGGTCAGAGAATCCTCGGATTTCCCTGTGAGGTCTTCGAGTTTTGCTTGGATTCCCTTGGTTGTGATGGGTGAATTAGTCATTTCAGGCCCATGAAGATACAATATATACCACTGGAGTATATAATATACACTAAGTGAGGGTTTATAAATTAAACCGATTTTTCTCAAA